>NZ_JAKNRV010000469.1:0-3399 GCF_023072625.1 Pseudomonas emilianonis | reverse complement strand
GTATGCCTCACCCCGGCCGGGCGCACCCTGGGCCGCCGTGAAGAGTTCGCCGACCTGGACGCCGCGCGCAGTTACTTCGCCGGCAAGACCCTGTTTCGCGGCTTCGATCCGGAATGCTTCGACGCTTACCTGCAACATGGCCTGCATCAGGTCGGCGATCGCCTGCGCCTGCGCTTCGACCCGGCCACTGAAATCAGCATCTACCGAGGCGTGCCCCATACCAGCCCGGGCCAGGTGCGCCAGTTGAAAGTGCCGCTGGCGGTGGTGCGCGGGCGCCAAAGCCGGGTGGTGATGCGCCACCACGCCAGCGGCGTCGGTCGCCTGCCCATGGGGGAAATGCTCACCATGCCCGGCGGGCACATGTTCCCCCTCGAACGCCCCCAGGACACCGCGACCTTGCTCAAGCAACTGTTCGCCCGCTGGGAAGCTCGTGAGCGCAGTTGCGCATGAGTACGCCGGTCGAAGAAGTGCGCCTGAGCCTGCCGCATATCGAATTGGCCGCGCATCTGTTCGGTCCCGAAGACGGCCTGCCGGTGATCGCCCTGCATGGCTGGCTGGATAACGCCAACAGCTTCGCGCGGTTGGCGCCGAAACTGCAAGGGATGCGTATCGTCGCCCTCGACATGGCCGGCCACGGGCATTCGGCGCATCGTCCGGCGGGGGCCGGTTATGCCTTGTGGGATTACGTCCACGATGTGCTGCACGTCGCTGAACAACTGGGCTGGAAACGTTTTGCATTACTTGGTCACTCCCTCGGCGCCATCGTCTCCCTGGTATTGGCCGGTGCCTTGCCGGAGCGGGTGACGCACCTGGGTTTGATCGACGGTGTGATCCCGCCGACCGCCACCGGCGAGAACGCCGCCGAGCGGCTGGGCATGGCGTTGCAGGCGCAAATGAACCTGCAGGGCAAGCGCAAGCCGGTCTACAGCAGCCTTGATCGCGCCGTCGAAGCGCGGATGAAAGGGCTGGTGGCCGTCAGCCGCGAAGCCGCTGAACTGCTGGCCCAGCGCGGTTTGATGCCAGTGCCGGGCGGTTACACCTGGCGCACGGACAGCCGCTTGACCCTGGCATCGCCGATGCGTCTGACCGACGAACAAGCCATGGCTTTCGTGCGCCGCGTAGGTTGCCCTACACAGCTGGTGGTCGCCGCTGACGGCATGCTGGCGAGGCATCCCGAGTTGCTTTCCCAGCTACCGTTTACGGTGACGACCCTGCCCGGTGGCCATCATTTGCACTTGAATGACGAGGCTGGCGCGGTCCTTGTTGCAGACTGTTTCAATCGGTTCTTCTCTGCGCCTTGACTTGACGCGGTCAACTGCCGAGGCTGGGCGGATTGAAAGGGAGTCAACCATGAACGATCTCAACACCGATCTTGAAACTGCTGCGACCTCCGATGGCCAGGGCTCAACTATCCGATGAGCGTGCGTAAAGGCTGTATCCGTGTCCTGGGCCTGTGTGTGTTCAGCCCGTTGGTGTTCGCCGCCGATGTGCCGGGTAGCCAGGACTTGTCCGCCGTGGCCCGCCAGGTCGACGCGCAAATCGTCGATTACCGCCCCGCCGAAGAAAAAGAGCGCATTTACCCCATGGGCGCGATCCGCAAGATCAGCGGCCAGTTGCGCTACGAGGCCCAGGCCACCGCACGTGGCCAAGCCACTGCCATCACCTATGAACTGCCCTCCGAGCACACATCCAGCGCCGCGTTCACCGCCACGCGTGAAGCGTTGCAGCAGCAGGGCGCGCAACTGTTGTTCTGGTGCCAGGCCCGCGACTGCGGTGAAAGCAGCCTGTGGGCCAATGAAGTGTTCGGTAACGCCAAGCTGGTCGGCGCCGATGGTCAGCAGGAATACCTGCTGCTGCGTCTGGCCGCCCCGCAGGACAATTCCCTGGTGGCGTTGTACGGCATCACCCGCGGCAATCGCCGGGCTTACCTGCATGTCGAACAGATCGATGCCAGCGCACCGCTCGGGGAGTTGCTGCCGACCTCCGCCACGCTGTTGCGCGAACTCAAAAGCACCGGTGAGCTGGACTTTCCGGCATTGGGCGCGGACCCGGATGCCACCTGGTTGACCCTGATTTCCCGCGGGTTGAACCTCGACACCACCCTGCGTGTCAGTTTGACCGGCCCCCACGCCGAAGCGTGGCGCCAGGCCCTGGTTGACAAGGGCGTGCGGGCTGCACGCCTGGAAACCGGCACTGAGCCAGCCAAAGGCTTGCACCTGCATCTGATACGCTGACCGTAACAGGGCGAACGGACCCGTGCCGTTCGCCTAAATTAGCTGCCTACAGCCTTATCCTAGAGAAAATTCATGCTCAATAACGATCGCCTGCTGGTGCAAATCCTGCTGCTGGTGCTGTTTGGTGCCAGCTTCTGGGTGATGGCGCCGTTCTGGTCGGCGCTGTTCTGGGGCGCGGTGCTGGCGTTTGCCAGTTGGCCGCTGATGGTGTTGCTGACCCGCTGGCTGGGCGGCCGCGAATCCCTGGCCGCCGGCATTCTGACCTTGGGCTGGATGCTGCTGGTGGCGGTGCCGCTGGTATGGCTGGGGTTCAACCTCGCGGACCATGTGCGTGATGCGGTGGCGTTGATCAAGGATATTCAGGTCGACGGTTTGCCTGCGGCACCGGCCTGGTTGGGGTCGATTCCCTTTGTCGGAGAACGGCTGGTGGCGATGTGGGGCAGCATCGACGAGCAGGGCGCGGCGCTGATGGTCAGCCTCAAACCGTACCTGGGGCAGGTGGGTAATTGGCTGCTGGCGCGCAGCGCGCAGATCGGCGGCGGCATCCTGGAACTGACCCTCAGCCTGGTGTTCGTATTCTTTTTCTACCGCGACGGGCCACGCCTGGCGATGTTCGTACACCGCCTTCTGGAGCGCTTGATCGGCGACCGTGCCGGTTACTACATCGAACTGGTGGCCGGCACCGTGCAACGGGTGGTCAATGGCGTGATTGGTACGGCGGCGGCCCAGGCCGTACTGGCGCTGATCGGCTTCCTGATCGCCGGTGTGCCGGGCGCGCTGGTGCTGGGTATCGTCACTTTCCTGCTCAGCCTGATCCCCATGGGGCCGCCACTGGTGTGGATTCCGGCCACGGCCTGGCTGGCGTGGAAGGGCGATTACAGCCACGCGGTGTTCCTCGGCGTGTGGGGCACGTTCATCATCAGCGGCGTGGACAACGTGCTCAAGCCGTACCTGATCAGTCGTGGCGGCAACCTGCCGCTGGTGATCGTGCTGCTCGGGGTGTTCGGCGGCTTGATCGCGTTTGGTTTCATCGGCCTGTTTATCGGCCACGTATTCGATCACGCGGTCGCGACCGTCCATGCAGAAGTCGACGTCGAAGTCGGGCATGGAAACCCGTTCCGGGTTAAGGAACCGTTCGAACAGCAGGTCATATTCCAACGGGTCG
>NZ_JAKNRV010000468.1:0-3402 GCF_023072625.1 Pseudomonas emilianonis | reverse complement strand
CGCGGTTGCCGGTCTCGCTGCTCGGGACAAACTGGCTGAGGATCTGCAGCGCCTGCTTGAGCGGTTGCTTCAACAGGCTGAGGTCGACGCCCTGGGCCGAGCCGACCTGGTCGCTGACCTGTTGTTCGATGGCTTCGCAGGCGGTACGCGCGGTGCTCAAGGCGTCGCGGGTGGCTTGCAGTTGCTCGGGGTCGCTGTCGAGGAACGCGGCGTTGAGCTGCTGGGCGCCGAGTTGTTCGTCGGGGAAACTCATCAGGCCGCTGGCGTTCAGCGCGGCGCGCAGGCTCACGGGGCCGAAGGTGCGCGAGCGTGTGAGGATGCTTTCGCGCAGCAGGCGAATCGTCGCGTCGCTGGTCAAGCCGGACAGGGCGTTGATGCGCACGGTGGGGTCGTTATCGTCGTCGGCATCCAGGTGCGGATGCAGGTCGGCCCAGTATTCGCGCAGCAGTGCGTTGATCAGCGTGAGCGCGTCGGCCAGCCCGGCCACACCCTGGAGGGCGAGGGCGCTTTGCAGCAGGAAATGGGTGATGCGCAGGTCTTTGCTGCGCTGCAATAAGTCGAGACTTTGTTGCTGGATGCTGCGCCAGTCCGGCGGTTCGGCAGGCAGGATGGAGTCGCCCATGCTGCGCTCGGGCTGACCCTTGGCATCACGCTCCAATTGTAGAAATTGCGCGTCATATTCCATGTCTTCACCACATGGCGAAGTCGCGGAAACGGCAGCGAGCAGCAACGGCACATCCACTGAAATCGATCTCCCTATCGGCCCGTTAGATGGCGGGCAATTCATGCATTAGTTGCGTGATGAACTTTGCATGTTTTCTTGGTCATATAAGTGCGACGCCATTAATGTGCCATCACTGGTATTCAAGAAGTTGTGCATTTTTGGTGTAGTAGTTATGGCTTGTCAAGGTAAGCTATTCGCCCTCTGTGACAGATGTGCGGTGCTTGGCAAGCTGCGCGACTAATTGGTCAGGTTGCGGACTAAAACAGGATTTTTCTCACAGACGCCGGTTAAGATCAGCGATCATGCTGGTAAAAGCAGGTTATGACGGTCGTTCGCAGCACCTGACGGGACCCCTCGGGAAAGGTTGCCGCCGGGAATCGACTGCGCGCGAAGTATCAGCAAGGAGGCAAGATGTCGCTGTGTTTGACTATCACTAGTTATCACAAGATTACCCCTGGGCAGTGTGCCGAAAAATCCTTGAACCAGGGTTCGATGGCGATCGGCCGCAGCTCGGATAATGACTGGGTATTGCCTGATCCTGAGCGTCTGGTTTCCTCGCAACATTGTGTAATTCAATACAAAGATGGTCGTTATTATTTAACCGATAACAGCACAAATGGCGTGGAGTTGGTTAACGCCGGCATCCGTCTGCGTCGGGGCAATAGCGAGCCGTTGCAGGATGGCGAGCTGATCCGCATCGGTGATTACGAAATCCAGGCGCGCATCGATTTCAATGTGCAAGCCGTGGATAGCCAGGCGTTTGCCGGGGATTCCCCGAACAGTTTTGAAGCGCTGATGGGCGCCGTCGTGAGTAAACCGGCCGCCGCACCGGTGATCGCACCGCAGTTCCAGGGCGCGTCGTCGATGGACACCCTGCCGGACCTGTTCGATTTTCTCAGCCCGACCGCCGTGCCGCCGCCGACCGTGGCCGATCACGTGCCTTGCGAGCGACACGACTTCCGCCCGCCAGCCCCGGTGGCTGTGCCGGTTGCACCACCACCTGCCGTGTCGGGCTCGGTCATTCCCGAAGATTGGGACCTGTTTGGCGACACGCCAGCTCCCGTGGTCAGCGCACCGACACCGACACCGCCATCTCCCGCGGCCGTTGTCCCGCCGCCACCCGTGGTTGAGCCCTTGCTCTCCGTGGCCGACAGCCAACAACCCGATCTTTTGCAAGCCTTTCTGCGCGGTGCCGGCCTGGACCAACTGCGCCTGGACAAGGCCCAGGCCGAAGCCCAGATGGAAAGCATCGGCCGCAGCTACCGGCTGATGGTCGACGGCCTGATTGACGTGTTGCGCGCCCGGGCGAGCCTCAAGGGCGAGTTCCGCATGCAGCAAACGATGATCCAGCCAGCGGAAAACAATCCGTTGAAATTCGCCCCAAATGCCGACGAAGCGTTACTGCTGCTGCTTCGTCATGGAAACCAGGCGTTTATGGCGCCGGACATCGCGGTGCGTGACAGTTTCGACGACCTGCGCGCTCACCAGTTGGCAGTAATGGCCGGTGTGGAAGCGGCGATCAAACATCTGCTCAGCCGCTTCGAGCCGGCACAGTTGGAAGAGCGCATGGGCAAGCCCGGCGGGCTGTCGAGCCTGTTCAGCGGCTCGCGCCAGGCCCAGTACTGGCAGCAGTTCACCGAGCTCTACAGCAATATTTCCCGCGAGGCCCAGGAAGATTTCCAGGACCTGTTCGGCCGCGAATTCAGCCGAGCCTACGAAGAGCACAGCGCACGCCAGCGTCGCTGAAGCGTGTCGCAACCATGGATAAAACGGAAAGCTAAGTACGTCATTGAGGACGAAGGATGATTCCCAGGTTTTTACTCGCAGTAGCCACCCTGCTGATGCTGACAGCGTGCGCCAAGGATGCTGTCAAACCCGAAGCAACGGCCTCGGTCGAAGCGAACACCGCTGCCGTCGAGTTGCACTTTCATGCGATTGCCGGGCTCAACCCCGGCGCCAACGGCCAGGCCGCCCCGGTGCGAGTGCGGATTTTCGAACTGAAAAACGCCGCCACCTTCAGCCGTTCGGATTACTTCGCCCTGGCTGACCGCGCGCAATCCACCCTTGGCCTCGACCTGCTGGATCAGGACGAAGTGATGGTGCAGCCCGGCCAGCAACTGAGCATTCAGCGCGACCTTGACCCATCTACCCGCCAGATCGGCCTGTTGGTGGGCTATCGCGAGCTGGACCGCGCGCAATGGCGCACGGTGCTCAACGTGCCGCCGCGCCAATACACCGAATACCAGATCAGCCTCGATGTGCGCGCCGTGCGTGCGGACGTCGTGGTTTCCCCATCCAGCCCAGCCCAATAACAAGCAATCGGAGCCCCCATGTCCTGGAACAATCGCGTGGTCTGGTCGGAAGGCATGTTCATCGGAACGCAGCACTTCCAGCAGCATGACCGTTACCTGGAAAACCTGATCGACGCCCGCAGTCGCCCGTTGTCGGCTGGGGCCTGGGGGTTTTCCGAGTTGCTGATCGATCAGGGCCTGCTGGCCCAGGGCAAGCTGGCGATTGTGTCGGCACGCGGCCTGTTGCCCGATGGCACGCCGTTCAATATTCCCCAGGATGACCTGGCGCCCAGCCCGCTGAATATCGACGACAGCCTGCGCGACGGCCTGGTCTACCTGGCGTTGCCGCTCAAGCGCGCGGGGGCCCGCGACACCGTCGACGACGGC
>NZ_JAKNRV010000467.1:0-3408 GCF_023072625.1 Pseudomonas emilianonis | reverse complement strand
GCCGCAGTTCGTGAACCCGCAGGCACCGCTGCTGACCCAGTATCTGATCCTCGGCGCGACGATGATCAGCGTCGATATGATCGTGATGGCGGGCTATACCGGCTTGGCGTCGAAGGTCTTGCGCCTGGCGGCCCGCGACGACATGGTGCGCAGCGATGTGCGGCTGTTGCGCGGGTTGTCGGTGGTGCTGCTGGCCGGCCTGGTGTTGATCAACCTGGCCGTGCTGTTTGTGCTGCCCTGGGACAGCGCCAGCGGGGTATGGGCGGCGAGTGGTTTGCTGGTCATCTGGTTGAGCCTGTACCTGCAACAGCGCGTCAGTTTCGTCTTCGGTTTGCTGCTGCAACTGCTCGGCGGCGCTTCGTTCCTGCTGGCGGTGCCGGAACTGCTTGGGCCGTTGACCCAGGAAGGTTTGCGTCCGTTGGGGCACAGCGCTTTATCAATTTGGTGGACGTGCTCTACGACCAGGATAAACAGCTGATCCTGATCGGTGCGCACCCGCTGGAGCAGGCCTTGAGCGGCCACGCCATCGATCTGGCGCGTACTGCCAGTCGCCTGAACCAATTGCAAGCGGTCCACCCGCAACACACGCCCGACCCGCTATCATGAGCGCCTTTTACACCCCCCTTGCCGAGTGACCGCGCCGTTCATGAATACCCTCGCCCAACTCAAGGCCGGCCAATTGGCCGGCATCCAGCGCCTGGACCTGTCCTGCGGGCTGACCGAATTCCCCCGGGAAATCTTCGAACTGGCCGACTCCCTGGAAATCCTCAACCTCAGCGGCAACGCCCTGAGCAGCCTGCCCGACGACCTGCATCGCCTGCCGCACCTGCGCGTGCTGTTCTGCTCGGACAACGCCTTTACCGAACTGCCGGCCTGCCTGGGCCAATGCGCAAAGCTGAGCATGATCGGCTTCAAGGCCAACCGCATCCGCCAGGTGCCGGCCGCCGCGCTGCCACCGCTGTTGCGCTGGTTGATCCTCACCGACAACTGCATCAGCCAACTGCCCGACGAATTGGGCCAGCGGCCGCTGCTGCAAAAACTGATGCTGGCCGGCAACCAACTGGCGCACCTGCCGCCAAGCCTGGCCAACTGCCACAACCTCGAGCTGATCCGCATCGCCTCCAACCGCCTCACCGGCCTGCCGCACTGGCTCCTGGCACTGCCCAGCCTGACCTGGCTGGCCTACGCCGGCAACCCGGCGGAAATGGCGATAGACGTAGCTGACGACGACGCGACGCCAGACATTCCGTGGTCGGCACTGGAACTGGCCGAGGTCCTCGGAGAAGGCGCCTCCGGGGTGATTCGCAAGGCGCTCTGGCAACCCTCGGCCAAGCCGGTGGCGGTCAAGTTGTATAAAGGCAGCATCACCAGCGATGGCTCACCGCTGCACGAAATGCAGGCGTGCATTGCCGCCGGGCTGCATCCCAACCTGATCAAGGTGGAAGGCCGCGTGGTTGGCCACCCGGATGACCAGGCCGCGCTGGTGATGGACCTGATCGAGCCGAGCTACCGCAACCTCGCCGCCCTGCCGAGCCTGGCGTCCTGCACCCGCGATATCTACGAACCGGCCACCCGCTTCAGCCTCGCCGTGACATTGCGCATGGCACGCGGCATCGCCTCGGTGGCCGCGCACCTGCACCGCCACGGCATCACCCATGGCGACCTGTACGCCCACAATATTCTGTGGAACGCGGCGGGCGACTGCTTACTCGGAGATTTCGGCGCGGCGTCGTTCCATGCCTCGGCGGACACCGTGGAAACCAGGGCGCTGCAACGCATTGAAGTGCGGGCGTTCGGGGTGCTGCTCGGGGAGTTATTGCAGCGGATCGACGTAGGCTTGAGCGACACCGCACGCCAGATTCTGGAAGGCTTACAGGCGCGCTGCTGTCAGCCCGAGGTGTTGGCCCGGCCGAGCTTCAAAGAAGTCGAAGCGCTGCTGCAATCCATTCCACACCACTGAACCCAATGTGGGAGGGGGCTTGCTCCCGATAGCAGTGGCACATTCAACATCGTCGTTGACTGACACACCGCTATCGGGAGCAAGCCCCCTCCCACCGTTTGGACCGTGTTTATTCAGCCACGAATCAGCCGGCCAGGCCGACGAACATATCCTGCACGTCATCATGGTTGTCCAGGCCTTCGAGGAAGGCTTCGACTTCAGCCATCTGCTCGTCGGTCAAACCCGTCACCGGGTTCTTCGCGATATAGCCCAGCTTGGCCGACAGCACGGTAAAGCCCTGCTCCGGCAGCGCTTTCTGCACGGCGTCGAGGTCGGTGGTTTCGGTGATGAACTGAGTGGTGCCCTCTTCTTCGCCCTCTTCGAAATCCTGGGCGCCGGCTTCAATGGCCGCCATTTCAGGATCGGCGTCCGGGCTGTCCGGCGCGGCTTCGATCAGGCCGACGTGGTTGAAGTCCCAGGCCACGGAGCCGGAAGCGCCCAACTGGCCCTTGCGGAACGCCACGCGGATTTCGGCCACGGTGCGGTTGATGTTGTCGGTCACGCATTCAACGATCAACGGCACCTGGTGCGGGGCGAACCCTTCGTAGGTCACGCGGTGGTACTGCACGGTCTCACCGAGCAGACCGGCGCCTTTCTTGATCGCGCGGTCCAGGGTTTCCTTGGGCATCGAGGCTTTTTTGGCCTGCTCCACCACCAGACGCAAGTGGGCGTTGGTCGCGGTGTCGGCACCGTTACGGGCGGCGATGGTGATCTCTTTCACCAGTTTGCCGAAGATCTTGCCCTTGGCATTGGATGCTGCTTCTTTATGTTTAACTTTCCACTGTGCGCCCATGACTCACTCTCTTTCTCGTCCATCGCGCCGAGACGTCTACTGGCCAGCGCTTTGGGGGCAGAGTTTATAGGGCAAAAACGCAACGTTCCACCAAAAAACCTTCACGGCGCCAGCTCGAAAAACGCCTGAATCAAACGCAGCGACCGACGGCGCTCCATGCACCCCAGGCTGTGTCGGTTGACCAGCCCTTCCCCGTGGATCGGCAGCGCGCGCACACGTGGGTCCGGGCTGACCTCCATCGAGGACACCACGCCCACCCCCAACTGCGCAGCAACGGCTTCGGTCACCGCCTCGCGGCTGTCCAGCTCCAGCAGTACTTTCGGTTGCACACCCGCCCCCAGGCAGGCGTGGTCAAAGGTGCGCCGAGTGATGGACCCGGGCTCGCGCAGCACCATGATCACCTCGTGCAGTTGCGCCAGTTGAATGCCCTCGGCCAGCGTCGCCCACGGGTGGCTGGCCGGCACCAACGCGCAGATCCGCGACTCGCTCAACGCTTGCAGGTGCAGGCCGTTGCGCGGTTCAACTTCGGTGAGCACCACCACATCCGCATTCTCGGACAGCAGCGCCGCCAGGGTTTCCTGGGCATTGCCCAGCCGCAGGTTCACGGTAATGCCCG
>NZ_JAKNRV010000466.1:0-3459 GCF_023072625.1 Pseudomonas emilianonis | reverse complement strand
AGGTCACCGCCACCGTCAGCGAAACCAGCCCACCGCCCGTGAGCAAGCGCGGCTTCAGCCTGTCGCGCCTGTTGGCCGTGGCCAGCCGCGAAGGCAAGGAACTGCTGCGCGACAAGGTGCGCATGGCCTTCGCCCTGCTCGGGGCGATGTTCATGATGGTGATCTTCGGCTACGGCATTTCCCTGGATGTGGAAAACCTCGCCTTTGCCGTCTACGACCAGGACCAGACCCCACAAAGCCGCACCTATCTGGAAGCGTTTCGCAGCTCGCGTTACTTCGCCGAACAAACGCCGATCCAGGATGCCAACGAACTGCACCGGCGCCTGCAACGCTCGGAAATCAAACTGGCCCTGGAAATCCCGCCCGGTTTTGGCCGTGACCTCTACGCCGGCCGCCAACCCAGCGTGGCCGCCTGGCTCGACGGCGGCATGCCGTTTCGCGCAGAAACCAGCCGCAACTATGTAGAGGCGGTCCACCAGGCCAACCTGCAGCAACTGTCCGAACTGAGCAGCCAGCCGCAGATCAGCCAAAGCGCGGCCAAGCTCGAAACCCGCTTTCGCTACAACCAGGATGTGGTCAGCGTGAACGCCATCGGCCCAGGCGTGATGGCACTGATCCTGGCTTTTATCCCGGCGATGCTGACTGCGCTCGGTATCGTGCGCGAGAAAGAGCTGGGCTCGATCACCAACTTCTATGCCACGCCCCTGACCCGCCTTGAATTCCTGCTGGGTAAACAGACGCCGTACCTGGCCGTGAGCCTGATCAACCTGGCGGTGCTGGTCGCGATGAACCGCTGGCTGTTCGGCGTGCCGTTCAAGGGCAGCGCCCTGACCCTGGCGTTCGGCGGCCTGCTGTACGTGCTCGCCACCACCAGCATGGGCCTGCTGATTTCCGCATTCACCCGCACCCAGATCGCGGCGATCCTCGGCACCATGATCATCACCAGCCTGCCGACCATTCAGTTCTCCGGGCTGATCGTGCCGCGTTCCTCCCTGGAAGGTGCTGCGGCGGTGATGGGCACACTGTTTCCGGCGGGGCACTTTCTCGATATCGCGGTGGGCACGTTCACCAAGGCCCTCGACCTGCGCCAACTGTGGCCGCAATGCCTGGCGCTGTTCGGGTTTTTCCTCGGGTTTACCGGGCTTAGCCTGATCATGCTGAAGAAGCAGGAGGCTTGATGCATAAGTTCGCGCACATCCTGCGCCTGGGGATCAAGGAACTGACCAGCCTGCGCCACGACAGCGTGCTGCTGTTGTTTCTGTTCTATGCCTTCACCGTCGCGATCTATATGCCTGCGGCCGGCTCGGTGATTGGTGTGCATAACGCCAGCGTGGCGTTTATCGACGAGGACCACAGTTCGCTCTCACGGCAGATGGCCGAGGCGTTGCAGCCGCCCGAGTTCCAGTCACCCGTGCCGTTGGCGTATGACCAGTTGGATAAGGTCATGGACAGCGGCCAGTACACCTTCGTGATCAACGTACCGGCGAATTTCCAGGCCGACCTGTTGGCCGGTCGCGAGCCCGGCGTGCAGGTGAACGTCGATGCCACCGCGATGAGCCAGGCCTTCATGGGCGCCGGCTACATCTCGCGGATTTTCCAACGTGAGCTGCTGACCTACAGCGGCCAGGCCGACTCCGCCAGCAAAGCGCCGGCGCTGCTGACGACGCGGGCGCTGTTCAATACCAATCTGGAAGGTGGCTGGTTCCTCGCGGTCATCCAGATCGTCAACAACATCACCATCCTCGCCATCGTGCTCACCGGCACCGCGCTGCTGCGCGAGCGCGAACACGGCACCCTCGACCATTTGCTGGTGCTGCCGCTGACGGCGCTGGAAATCATGCTGGCGAAAATCTGGAGCAACATGCTGGTGGTGGTGCTGTGTACCTGGCTGTCCCTGGAAGTGGTGGTCAAGGGCATGCTCGGCGTGCCGCTGGCCGGGTCGCTGAGCCTGTTTCTGTTCGTGACCGCGCTGTACCTGTTTGCCAGCACCGCCCTGGGGATATTCCTCGCCACCCTCGCCCGCTCGACGCCGCAGTTCGGCTTGCTGGCGATCCCGGTGATCATCCCGATGCTGTTGCTCTCCGGCGGCAGTACGCCGCTGGACAGCATGCCCGAGTGGTTGCAATGGGTGATGCAGGGCTCGCCGTCGACGCACTTTGTGAGCCTGAGCGCGGCGATCCTGTTCCGCGATGCGGGCGTGAGTGTGGTGTGGCCGGATTTGCTGGCGCTGGCGGGGATTGGCTTGCTGTTCTTTGCGGTGGCGTTGGCGCGGTTCAGGAAGAGCCTGGCGTCTTGAAGTGCCTGCCCGGCCGCTATCGCAGGCAAGCCTGCTCCCACATGGGGAACGCATTCCCTTGTGGGAGCAGGCTTGCTCGCGATCGTCGCACAGCGACTATTGGATGATCAGGTTGTTGAACAACAGGTCTTCCACCATCGGCTTGCCGGTTTCGTCGTTCATCACTTGCTGGGTTTGCTTCAGGGCTTCCTGGCGCAGTTTTTCCTTGCCTTCAACGGTGCTCATGCTCTCGTTGGTTTGCTGGGTGAACAGCGCCACCAGTTGATTACGAATCAACGCATCGTTGGCTTTGACGGCGGCAGCCGCTTCGGTGCCGGTCACGCGCAGGGCGATATCGGCCTTGTACACCTTGAGCTTGGCCGTGCCATCCAGGCCATAGTTGCCCACGAGCGGCGGGGCCAGGCTGATATAGCTGACCTTCGGCGCCTCGCCTTCTTTCGCCTCTTGGGCCTGGGCCGCCATCGGCAAGGTCAGGGCGAGCATCAACAAAATCCACGCTTTCACAGTTCATTCCTCACATTCTGTTGCCCAGTAGCATAACGCTAGCAGGGCAGAGCACAAGCTTATGGCGACTTATCAGGCCCGGGCATGCTTGTTGACCCACGGGCGCACCCTCCTACACTTATCGGCCACGACGCCAAAAGGAATAGTCCGATGAAAGCTGTGCTGTGCAAAGCCTTCGGCCCCGCCGAAAACCTGGTGCTGGAAGAGATCGCCAGCCCGGCGATCAAGAAGAACGAAATCCTGCTGGACGTGCATGCCGCCGGGGTCAACTTCCCGGACACCCTGATCATCGAGGGCAAGTACCAGTTCAAACCGCCCTTCCCGTTCTCACCGGGGGGCGAAGCGGCGGGGGTGGTCAGTGAAGTGGGCGAAAAAGTCAGCCATCTGAAGGTCGGTGACCGCGTGATGGCGCTGACCGGCTGGGGCAGTTTTGCCGAGCAGGTCGCGGTGCCCGGCTACAACGTGCTGCCGATCCCGCCCAGCATGGGCTTCAACACCGCAGCCGCGTTCAGCATGACCTATGGCACCTCGATGCATGCCCTGAAACAAAGGGCCAACCTGCAACCCGGCGAAACCCTGCTGGTCCTCGGCGCCTCCGGCGGCGTGGGCCTGGCCGCCGTGGAAATCGGCAAGGCCATGGGCGCCCGCGATGATCAGGG
>NZ_JAKNRV010000465.1:0-3469 GCF_023072625.1 Pseudomonas emilianonis | reverse complement strand
CCTTCAACATGTGCCGCGTGGTCGACTGGCGCGGCACCGTGCAAAGCGCCTATGAGCGCGGCGTGCGCCTGCAAATCGAACTGCCCCCCGGCGCCGTACTCACCGGCTTGTCACGCCGCGTGTTCGAACAAGGCACGGTGATCGCCTGCGAAGGTGCGCGCCTGGACACCTTGCAGGGCCTGCTGGAAGAGGAGGAACGACGCCACCGATAAAGCACCACCCAAGGCTTTCGAAGCACAAAAACAACAATTTCGATCGAGCACTTTGAGGACAACAACAATGATTATCTATGGTGTGGCGTTTCTGGCGCTTTGCACGTTGGTCGGGCTGTTTGTGGGCGAACTGCTGGGTAAATGGATGGGTATCCCGGCCAACGTCGGCGGGGTTGGCATCGCCATGTTGCTGTTGATCGGCCTGGGCAGTTACCTCAGCAATCGTGGCTTGTTTACCGTTAAGTCGGAACAAGGCGTGAGCTTTTGGGCGGCTATCTATATCCCGATTGTGGTGGCCATGGCTGCCCAGCAAAACGTCTATGGCGCCATCAGTGGCGGGCCCATGGCGATCTTGGCCGGGACGTTTGCGGTGGTGCTCGGGTTTGCCTTGGTGCCGGTGCTGATGCGCATCGGCAACCAGGAGCCAAGCGCTGTTGTTCCCACTAAAGATGCCGGGTGATCGCTATGTACGAATCGATGATGAAAGTGATCACCGGCTACGGCCTGATCAGTGGTTTCGCGGTAATCGGCTTGACCATGTGGGTGTCCTACTGGATTTCCGACACGTTCACCAAAGGCCGTCTGCACGGCTCGGCCATCGCCATTTTGTTGGGGTTGCTGCTGTCATACGTCGGCGGCGCCTTTACCGGCGGCGCCAAGGGTGTGGTGGATATCCCGTTGCTGTCAGGCATTGGCCTGCTCGGTGGGGCGATGCTGCGGGACTTCGCCATCGTGGCCACGGCATTTGGCGTGAGTGTGGATGAGCTCAAGCGAGCCGGCTACGTTGGCGTACTGGCGTTGTTTGTCGGCGTGGGGTCGTCGTTTATCGCCGGTGTGTCGGTGGCCATGGCATTCGGTTATACCGATGCCGTAAGCCTCACCACCATAGGCGCCGGGGCGGTGACCTATATCGTCGGCCCGGTGACCGGTGCCGCGATTGGCGCCAGCTCCGAGGTTATGGCGCTGTCCATCGCCGCGGGGCTGATCAAGGCCATCCTGGTGATGGTGATGACCCCGTTCGTAGCGCCATTTATTGGCCTGAACAACCCTCGCAGCGCCGTTATCTTCGGCGGCCTGATGGGCACATCCAGCGGTGTGGCGGGAGGCCTGGCGGCCACCGATCCGAAGCTGGTGCCTTACGGCTGCCTGACAGCGGCGTTCTATACGGCGCTGGGATGCTTGCTGGGGCCGTCGTTGTTGTTTCTGATCATGCGTGGCTTGGTGGGTTGACGGGGCCGCAGGCAAGCCTGCTCCCACATGTTGACCGAGGACGCTCAGGCGACTCGGTCAACGGTAGGCGCCGGGCTTGCCTGCGATGATGGTCTCAAGCCTGCCGATTGGCATACATCCGACACTCCGCCAATAACGCCAGCAAATTCGGGTCGCGCTCCTTGGCCTTCAAGAACACCACTCCGATATGCTGCTGCAACCGATACCTGGGTTGCAGCGGTATCAGCTTCACGCGGTTCTCATACACCGCCGCAATCCTTCCCGGCAGCAGCGCATAACCCACCCCTGAACTGACCATGCTCAGCAGCGTGAAGATGTCATTGACCTGCATCGCCACCTTCGGCTCGAACCCCGCTTGCTTGAACACGCGGTTGCCGTCCTGGTGGGTGGCGAAGCCTTGGGTGAGGGTGATGAACGTGGCGTCGCGCACGTCGGCCAGGTCGATTTGCTGCTCGCGGTCGAAGGGCGAATCGGCGGGCGTGGCGAGGAAGATGTCGTCGGAGAACAGTGCAATCTGCGCACAGTCGGGATCGTTGGCGTGTTCGTCGAGGGAGATGAGGATCGCGTCGACTTCCATGTTCTTGAGCTTGTACAGCAGGTCGAAGTTGGAGCCGAGGATCAGGTCAATGTTGAGTTCGCTGCGGCGGATTTTCAGGCCCATGATCAGTTGCGGCACGGTTTTCACCGTCAGCGAATACAGTGAGCCGAGCTTGAAGCGCTCGGCGGAGAAGCCGGCGGCTTCGCGGGTCAGACGCACGCTGTCGACCACGTCGGCTATCAGCTTTTGCGCGCGCTCTTCGAGCACGTAGGCGCTTTCCAGCGGGGTGAGGTTGCGGCCTTCATGCTTGAACAGCGGGCAGCGCAGGGCGTTTTCCAGGGAGTGGATGGCGCGGTGTACGCTGACGTTGCTGGTTTGCAGCTCGGCGGCGGCGCGGGCCAGGTTGCCGGTGCGCATGAACGCCAGGAAGATTTCCAGCTTTTTGAGGGTGAACTCTTCGTCGATCAGCATGGCCGTGGCTCTTGTTCGAATACGGCCGATTGTGCCCGCAAAACCGCGCGGCGTCGCCGGAACGTCATAAGGCCCTTGCACTCTTATGCGCAAGGCGGGACGCTTGTCAGGCAGCAGTTAACGGTTACAGGGGGTCAGTGACAGATGTACCACGGGGAACGATTCAACGCCTGGAGCCATTTGCTCGGCGCAGTCGCGGCGTGTGTGGGCGCCGTGTGGATGTTGGTGGTGGCGAGCCTGGATGGCAGCCCCTGGAAGATCGTCAGCGTGGCGATTTATGGCTTTACGCTGATGGTGCTGTACAGCGCGTCGACGGTGTATCACAGCGTGCAGGGGCGGCGAAAAGCGATCATGCAGAAGGTCGATCACTTTTCGATCTACCTGTTGATAGCCGGCAGTTACACGCCGTTTTGCCTGGTCAGTTTAAGAGGCCCGTGGGGCTGGACGCTGTTCGGGATCGTGTGGGGGCTGGCGGTGGTCGGCATTCTGCAGGAGATCAAGCCGCGTTCCGAGGCGCGGGTTCTGTCGATCGTGATCTACGCGGTGATGGGCTGGATCGTGCTGGTGGCCGTCAAACCGCTGATTGCGGTACTGGGCACGGCGGGGTTTATCTGGCTGGCGGCGGGCGGTGTGTTGTACACCGTTGGCATCATCTTTTTTGCCTTGGAGGATCGCCTGCGGCATTCCCATGGGATCTGGCATTTGTTTGTGATCGGCGGCAGTTTGCTGCATTTCGTGGCGATCATGCATTACGTGCTCTAACGCACGACGCGGTCAAAAAAATGTGGGAGGGGCGGTGCGACGATTCGACTTGCCCCCGATGGCGGTGTGTCAGTCACTTAATTGTTGGCTGATCCACCGCCATCGGGAGCAAGTCGAATCGTCGCACCGCCCCTCCCACATTTAGATCTTCATAAGCACTTGCAAATTGCATCCGGCACACAGATGCCGAATTAAAAACAATAACAATGAAAGGTACTTCCCCATGCCTAGCGAACCCACTAGCTCTTCCGTCGAC
>NZ_JAKNRV010000464.1:0-3474 GCF_023072625.1 Pseudomonas emilianonis | reverse complement strand
GGCGCCCAGGCCCAGGTCCTGGAAAGCCACGTTGTCGGTGTCATAGGGGGCAATCTGCACGTTCTCGAACGGGTACTGCAGTTGGGTGTCTTCGGCGCCTTCGATCACCAGGTTTTTGTTCAGGTAGCTCTCGTAGCTGGAGGCGCTGGTGAGGCCGACTTTCTTGCCGCTCAGGTCCTTGGCGCCGTGGATGCGCTCATCCTTGGCATTGACCACGATCACCGCAGGCGAGGCGTAGTACTCCACCGGGAAGTCGAACACTTCAGCGCGGGCCTTGCTTGGGGTCATCGAGCAGATGCAAATGTCGTAACGCCCGCTCCAGCGACCGGCGGCGATCACGTCCCAGGAAGGGGTCTCCAGGCGCAGTTTCACGCCGAGTTTTTGCGCGACGGCCTTGGCCACGTCGACGTCGAAACCGTCGAGCTGGTTCTGCTCGTTGAGGAACGAGAAGGGTGGGTAGCTTTCCATCAGCACACCGACCAGTTCGTGGTTTTTCTCAACCCGGTCCAGGGTTGCACCGCCGAAGGCTTGGGTGGAGGCAGCCAGCATGGTCAGGCCCAGGGCCAGTAGCGGTTTTAGTTTCAAGAGAGACACCCGAATCAAAAAGAAGTTGTTATGGAGCGAATTTACCGTATTAAATAGTTATAAGGGCGACTCTCATAGTGAGTTATTTTCATAAGCTTATGAGTAAAAAGTATATGGCCGCAGCACGCACAGTAATTCTCGATGGTGGCATGGGCCGCGAACTGCAACGCCGAGGCGCGCCGTTCCGGCAGCCGGAGTGGTCAGCGCTGGCATTGAGTGAAGCACCGCAGGCGGTGGAGGCGGTACACGCGGCTTACATCCAGAGCGGCGCCAACGTGATCACCAGCAACAGCTACGCCGTTGTACCGTTTCATATTGGCGAAGCGCGGTTTGCTGCCGAGGGCCAGGCCCTGGCGGCGTTGGCCGGTGAATTGGCGCGGCGTGCGGTGCTAGCATCCGGCCAAGCGGTACGTGTGGCAGGTTCCCTGCCGCCACTGTTCGGTTCTTATCGGCCCGACCTGTTTGAAGCCGATCGGGTCAGCGAGCTGCTGACGCCCCTGGTGACTGGCCTGGCGCCTTATGTTGACCTGTGGCTGGCGGAAACCCAGAGTTCGATTGTCGAGGCGCGGGCCATCCATGCCGGTCTGCCGGCGGACGGCAAACCGTTCTGGCTGTCGTTTACCCTGAAGGACGAAGACACCGACGAGGTGCCGCGCCTGCGTTCCGGCGAGCCGGTGGCAGAGGCGGCCGAAGCGGCTGCGCAACTGGGGGTGCAGGTGCTGTTGTTCAACTGCAGCCAGCCGGAAGTGATTGGCGCGGCGATTGACGCGGCACGCCAGACCTTCGAGCGCCTGGGGGTGGCGATCCAGATTGGTGCCTACGCCAACGCCTTCCCGCCGCAGCCCAAGGAGGCCACGGCCAACGACGGCCTCGACCCGTTGCGCGAAGACCTTGACCCGCCGGGCTACCTGCAATGGGCGGCCGATTGGCAGAAGCGCGGCGCCAGCCATTTGGGCGGTTGCTGCGGGATCGGGCCGGAGCATATTGCGGTGCTGGCCAAGCAGCTTGTCGACTGACACCCGGTGCGGATGGCACTGACGACCGAGTGTGGGAGGGAGCTTGCCTCCGATAGCCATGGGTATCTACACATTTTTATTGGTAGTTCGACGGACCTGTGGCGAGGGAGCTTGCTCCCGTGGCGGCCTGTGGGCCGACCCTTTATTCGGGTTGGAATGAGTACATATCCATTATTCAGGTAACGTCCGCTATGGGTTCCGCCCTTACGGCGGCTCACTTTTGAAAAGCGCAAAAGTAAGCAAAACGCTCTTGCCCCACCACTCGGTGCCTCGCCTAGGTTCGGCCAGCGTGGTTAACGGGGCGCCTAAGATCAAAATCAAAAACAGAGCAAAAGCAAAGCAACCGCTCGCGATACGACTGGGGTTGTCAGCGCCATCGGATGTGTAGATACCTATGCCGCGTTAGCGGTAGACCAGTCGAAAATCAATCTCGACTGACCCACCGCCTCGCGGGCAAGCCCGCTCCCATATTCTGCTGCTGCGCGGTCTGTGGGGTTTAGGCGCGGCACTCCGCCAGGCTTTTCAATTGCCCCGAACCTGCCTGGTTGGCCTCCGACAGCCATTGCTCAAACCCCGCCCCGATCGACGGCCATTCCGAGTCCAGCATCGAATACCACGCCGTGTCCCGGTTCTGCCCCTTGACCACCATGTGCTGGCGGAACACCCCTTCAAAACTGAACCCCAGCCGCTCGGCGGCATATTTGGAGCGGGCATTGCCGTTGTTGCACTTCCACTCCAGCCGGCGGTAGCCCAGCTCGAAAGCATGTTTGGCCAATAGATAAACGGCTTCGGTGCTTTTCGGCGAGCGCTGCATCGGCGCGCCGAAGGTGACGTGGCCGATTTCGATGCGCCCGTGGGTCGGGACGATGGACATCAGGCTGAGGATGCCCTGCACATCGCCGCTGGCGCGGTCGATCACGCTGAAGAAATACGGCTCGTTGTGCTGGGCATGGTTGTTGAGCCAGGCATCGAACGCGGCGCGGTCGCTGAACGGGCCATACGGCAAATAGTCCCACAGCTTGGGGTCGGCGCCGGGGCCTTCGAGGGCGTGCCACAGACCGTCGGCGTGGCGCGCCGGGTCGAGTTTTTCCAGGCGAATGAAACGCCCTTCGAGCAGTTGTACCGTGGGCGCCGGGACGCCTTGCCAGTCGGCGAGAGAGGTGGACATGCTGCGCTCCTTAAAGACCTTTGCGAAATTGGATGAAACCTGGGCGTTCGGCAATGCGTTCGTACAGTTGGATCGCGGTGGCATTGGTCTCGTGGGTCAGCCAATGGACCTTGCAGCAGCCGTCGGCTTTGGCCGTGGCGTAGACGAATTCGATCAATGTGCGGCCAACCCCGGTGCCGCGCTGGGCCGGGTCCACCAATAGGTCTTGCAGGTAGCAGGAGTTTTCAATGCTCCAGTTGGAGCGGTGGTAGATGAAGTTGACCATGCCCACCGCTTTGCCGTCTTGCCAGGCGAGCGCGGAATGGGTCGGCTCACGGGCGTCGAGCAGGCGTTGCCAGGTGCTCTGGCTGACGGCGTCCGGCAGTTCGGTGTTGTAGAACTGCAAATACGCGTGCCACAGCGGCAGCCAGGCGGCGTGGTCGGCGGCGGTGACCGGGCGGATGTCGATCGGGCTCATTCTGGGGTTCCTTGAGGAATAAAACGGGCGAGGGTCTGGTCGCGCACGTCAAGGCTGGTGGCCAGCCCTTCGCGCACGCCCTGGATGTCGGCGGCACTGCGGTTCTGGCTGAGTTTGCGTGTGCCGATCAGGCGTTCGATGGGCAAGGCGAAACCGACGATGGCCTTGAGCATGCCTTCAATGTAGTCGGCCGGCGCGTCGCTGACTTTCCAGGGCTGGGCGCGGCGGCCTTCGTGGCGGTCGGTGAG
>NZ_JAKNRV010000463.1:0-3477 GCF_023072625.1 Pseudomonas emilianonis | reverse complement strand
CTAGGCTTCGGCGATCACCGCGACCGCGTAGGGCAACGACGCACCGCGCTGGCGCGCCAGGTCGTTGGCCGAGGCGAACACCTGCAAGGGCCCGGTCACATCGAGCACTTGGGCATTATCAAAAGCGAGTACGTGAATGAGTCGAGGCATGATTGGCGTGATGTGTGGGTTCAATGGCGTATTCGCCAAAGCCTAGGCCTCTAGAGTGAAGCCGTCCACCCTTTATCGGAGCTTCGTTCATGACCTTGCAGATTGGTTTTCTGTTGTTCCCCGGCATCCAACAACTGGACCTCACCGGCCCCTATGACGTATTGGGTTCGCTGCCGGATGTGAAATTGCACCTGGTGTGGAAAGACCTGGCGCCGGTCACGTCCAGCACCGGATTGGTGTTCACGCCGACCATGACCTACGCCGACTGTCCGACCCTGGATGTGCTCTGCGTCCCCGGCGGCAGCGGCGTCGGACCGTTGATGGAAGACCCGCAGACCCTCGACTTCCTCAGGGCCCAGGCGCTCACCGCGCGTTATGTCACCTCGGTGTGCACCGGTTCGCTGGTACTCGGTGCGGCCGGCTTGCTGCGCGGTCGCAAGGCCACCACCCATTGGGCCTACCACGACCTGCTCGCCCCGCTCGGCGCCATCCCGGTACAGGCGCGCGTGGTGCGTGACGGCAACCTGTTCACTGGCGGCGGGATTACCGCAGGGATCGACTTCGCCCTGACCCTGGCGGCTGAGCTGTACGACGAAGCGACCGCGCAACTGGTGCAGTTGCAGATCGAATACGCACCGGCGCCGCCGTTCGATTCAGGCCGGCCGGATACCGCGCCCACGTCAGTGTTGGAAGAAGCCAACAAGCGCACGACCGAGTCGCGCAAGGTCCGGGGCGAGATCACTGCGCGGGCGGCAGCTCGATTGGGTTGACACTGGCCGATGTTCGTCGTGGGTGGTCGCGCTGAACGGCAACCCGCTCTTCGACGCCGCGCTCTCGCACAGCGTTTCAGCGACGTGGACGGCATCCTGATGCTCAACACCTCGCAGTTGCCGCTGCGCGGCTAGTCGCCGATGATGCGGGTCACCGCGATTGCGATCGAACTTGATCCCAAAGGCGTGGGCCGTCCTTTCCACCCAAGAAGTCCATTGATGAATACCCACGACGGATTAATTCCCTGCATCATTTCCGGCGGTTCGGGTACCCGACTGTGGCCAGTGTCCCGGCAGAACATGCCCAAGCCGTTCATGCACATGCGCGATGGCCAGAGCCTGCTGCAGAAAACCTTCCTGCGTGCCAGCCGCCTGCCCGGTGTGGAAAGCGTGCTCACCGTCACCAACCGTGACCTGCTGTTTCGCACCCTGGATGACTACCGTCAGGTGAACAAGGCCCAGCTGCCCCTGGACTTGTTGCTGGAGCCCTTCGGCCGCAACACGGCAGCGGCGATTGCCGTGGCGGCGTTGCATGTGCAGGAGCACTTTGGCGACGACGCCCCGTTGCTGGTGATGCCCGCCGACCACTTGATCCTCAATGAAACCTCGTTTGCCGTGGCCGTGAGCCAGGCCCGCGAGCTGGCCGAAGCCGGCTATCTGGTGACCTTCGGTATTGAGCCTGATCGCCCCGAAACCGGCTTCGGCTATATCGAACAAGGTGCAGCGCTGGGGGCGGGAAACCGGGTCAACCGCTTTGTCGAAAAACCCGACCGGGCCACCGCGCAAGGCTATCTCGACGGCGGCAAGCACCTGTGGAACGCCGGCATATTCTGCTTCAAGGCCAGTACCCTGGTGAACGAGCTGACCACCCACGCTCCGCAGGTGCTGGCGGCCGCCAAGGCTGCGCTGGCGCACAGCCAGAGCCTGCAGAATATAACCTCGCGCCAGCGTGAACTGGATGCCGAAGGCTTCGGCAGCGCACCGGACCTGTCCATCGACGTGGCGCTGATGGAGAAGTCCACGCAGGTGGCCGTGGTGCCCTGTGACATCGGCTGGAGCGATATCGGCTCCTGGGAAGCCTTGCGCCAGCTCACCCCCAGCGATGCCCAAGGCAACCAGGTCAATGGCGAAGCGATTCTGCATGACGTACACAACTGCTACATCGACTCGCCAAAGCGCGTACTCGGCGCGGTGGGCGTGCGCGACCTGATCATCGTCGACACCGCCGACGCCCTGCTGATCGCCGATGCCAATCGCAGCCAGGATGTGCGCCACATCGTGGCCGAGCTCAAGCGCCAGAACCATCCGGCGTACAACCTGCACCGCACAGTGACGCGACCATGGGGCACCTACACCGTGCTGGAGGAAAGTGCGCGCTTCAAGATCAAGCGCATTGTGGTCAAGCCGCTGGCGTCACTGTCGTTGCAGATGCATCACCACCGCAGCGAACACTGGGTGGTGGTCAGCGGTACCGCACAGATCACCAATGGCGAGCGGGAATTTCTGATCAACGCCAACGAGTCCACCTACATTCCGGCCGGGCACAAACACCGCCTGACCAACCCGGGCATCATCGAGTTAGTGATGATCGAGGTGCAGAGCGGCGAGTACCTGGGCGAAGACGACATTGTGCGCTTTGACGATATCTACGGGCGCGCGCCCGCAGAAGGATAGGCCTCAGTCATCCAATGGCTGAGGGGCCGGTTTGCTGCCAGGTTTTGCCGGTTTGGCGGGCTTGGCGCCCTTGGCCGGAGCGGGTGCGACAGGTTCGGGCTCTGCAGCGGCAGCCGCTTCTTTCTCGGCCATCGGCATCTGATCGATTGCGCTGAAGAAGTCCTTCAAGTCGAGGGCATCCGGTGGCACGGTCTTCTCAACTTTCTTCTCACCATCCTTGCCCACCAGGATCACTTTGGTGCCGCTGCCGGCGCCTAATTTGAGGGCGCGGATCAGCGCGTTGGTTTCAGGCGGTGTGAGCTTCTTGTTGTCCTTGGGGTCCTTGGCGAACTTCTCCCCTTCGGCACCGATGCTGCCAAACTTCACGGTGTACAACACCATTCCGCGCTCTTCAAAGGACTGCTTGGTGGCAGGCTCGTCCAGCTGTTTCTTGAGCTTGACCAATGTTTCATTGCCGGAATCAAGCTCCACCACTACCAGCGGTCGGGCCTTGCCCAAATCCTGCTTGAGCGGGTTGATATCAGCAGCAGCCAACAGCGGCCCCGTAAAAGCCATCAAGGTAGCCAGGGTCAGCGACCGGATGAGCATGCGCACCTCCTTTGAATTCCATGCAGGGTTCTTGAGTTTCATGTCTGCGACAGCCAAATTCAAGGATGATTCCTACACCACCTTGAGAAAGCGTAGGCCAGGACACCTGCTACGCAAGGGATTGGGTCGGTTTGGCGGCCATTGTTTCTTTTGGTTGCCGAAATATTAAGAGACCTCCCACTCCGGCCAATGCCGAGCAAACACAGGCGCCACGAGCGGATCGGCATCCACCCTGTCCAGGGTCTGCGCAAACGCCGGCCGCGAGGCGTGCAACGCTTCTCGCGCCGCATCCCAG
>NZ_JAKNRV010000462.1:0-3482 GCF_023072625.1 Pseudomonas emilianonis | reverse complement strand
CATGCCGAAGACTTGCTGACCCTGGCGCGCTTTGCGTTCGAGCGCGGCGAGGCGATTGCTGCCGACCTGGCAGCGCCGGTGTACCTGCGCGATAAAGTCGCGCAGACCAAGGCCGAGCGCGGCCTTTGACCTGTGGCGAGGGAGCTTGCTCCCGCTGGGGCGCGAAGCGGCCCCTAAAATCTGGGGCCGCTGCGCAGCCCAACGGGAGCAAGCTCCCTCGCCACACCAAGCGCGCCATACTGAAAAACGCGCCAATCGTCAGAATTTGCCCCAGTGTTTAAACCTTTTTCCATTTATGTGTTCTAGTTATCACCAGAGCATTTGCGCGTTATGGATTGCGCCACTAAAATGCCATCACCGATACCGAGTTCGCATCGATGCGTATAGACGGATTTTCCTCACAGTCCTACCCCCTCAAGCGTAAGCCGCGTAAGGCAAACGTCACGGTAGACGAATCCGTCGAGGATTCGCCGGACTTCATCGAGGTCCAGTCCGAAGCGTCGTCCAGCCCCCAAGGCGCCGCAAACGCACGTATCGGCGGTCTTCCCGCCCGTCAGCAAGACATGCTCTTCCCGCGCTCCATGAGCAAAAGCGTCGCCACCGCGCTGGCCAGCTACCTGACCACCGCCGGCTTTGTCGAATGGGATATGGAAGTGCTGGGTCTCGACATCCACATCTGATGCGCCTGCCTTATTTTATCGGTTGCCCGTCCTGGAGTGAAAACGCCTGGCGCGAGTACCTGTACCCCGTCGATGCCCGCTCCAGCGATTACCTCGCGTTGTACTCGCAGGTCTTCAATGCGGTTGAAGGCAATACCACTTTTTATGCGCGTCCGTCGGCTGCCACCGTGCAGCGCTGGGCTGAGATTATGCCCGAGGATTTTCGCTTCACCGCCAAATTCCCCAGGGACATCAGCCACGGCGGCGACCTGCGTGAGCAGTTGCCGGCGGCGCACAGTTTCGTCGGGTTGATGAGCCCGCTGGGTGAACGCGTTTCACCGCTGTGGCTGCAACTGTCGGCGAGTTTTTCGCCGCAGCGCCTCGGCGAACTGGCCGGGTTTATCGACGGGCTGGAACGCCCCTTGGCCGTGGAAGTGCGTCACCCGGAGTTCTTCGCCAAGGGTGATGCCGAGCGGATGCTCAACCGGCTGCTGCGCGACCGTGGCGTCGAGCGGATCTGCCTTGATCCTCGCGCCCTGTTCAGTTGCACGTCGACCTCGGCGGCCGTGCTGCATGCCCAAGCAAAAAAGCCCAAAGTGCCACCGCGCCCGGCGGCGTTGACTCTGTTTCCCCAAGTGCGGTTTATCGGCGATCCCGAGCTTGAGGCCAACGACCCGTTCCTGATCCCATGGCTGGAAAAGATCGCCGGCTGGATCGAAGAAGGGCGCACGCCCTACGTGTTCCTGCACACCTCGGATAACCGCCTTGCCGCGCAACTGGCGCTGCGTTTCCACGATAAGCTGATGGCACGTTTGCCCGGCCTGCCCGCGTTGCCGACCTTGCACCGCGAACCCGCAGCCGAGCAACTGGGGTTACTCTAAGGCTCCTTTTCCCGCCAGGAGTCAGTCATGGATGCCCAAACCCTTCGCGCCGAAACCTTCAAGGCCCTGCATGAGCGCGATCGTGCGTTCGTGATGCCCAACCCGTGGGACGCCGGCTCAGCGATCATGCTCGCCAGCCTCGGCTTTGAAGCCCTGGCCACCACCAGCGCCGGCTACGCGTTCAGCCTGGGACGCCCGGACGCCGAAGGGGCGTTGTCCCTGGAAGACACTTTGGTCAATGCCGCGATGATCGCCGAGGCCACGGCGTTGCCAGTGGCCGCCGACCTGGAAAACGGCTTCAGCGACACCCCCGACGGTTGCGCCCAGACCATTTTGCGCGCCGCTGCCTGCGGTATCGTCGGCGGCTCCATCGAAGATGCCACGGGTATCGCCGTCGATCCGATCTATCCCTTTGACCGCTCCGTCGAGCGTGTGGAAGCCGCCGTCGCTGCGGCGCGCAGCCTGCCATTCCGGTTCATGCTGACGGCCCGCGCAGAAAACCTCCTGCATGGTCGCCTGGATTTGCCTGACACTATTCGCCGCCTGCAGGCCTACGCCGAAGCCGGTGCGGACGT
The DNA here is from genome assembly GCF_023072625.1 of Pseudomonas emilianonis. NCBI lineage: Bacteria > Pseudomonadati > Pseudomonadota > Gammaproteobacteria > Pseudomonadales > Pseudomonadaceae > Pseudomonas > Pseudomonas emilianonis. The sequence continues at coordinate 1,367 of NZ_JAKNRV010000462.1, read as the reverse complement.
GCTCTATGCGCCGGGGCTGCGCAGTGCCGAGGAGGTGCTGGCGGTGGTCAAGGCCGTGGCGCCAAAGCCGGTGAATGTGCTGATGTCCGGCGGTCTGAAGCTCAGTGTGGCGCAGTTGAGCGCGATGGGCGTCAAGCGCATCAGCGTGGGCTCGGCCATGGCGCTGGCGGCGTATGGCGAGTTCTACCGGGCGGCGCAGGAGGTGTACGAATCTGGCACCTTCACCTTCACCGAACGCTCGATGCCCTACAGTCAGGCCAGTCAATTCTTCAAGGATTAAGCGGTGCGTGTTCTTAAGGCGATGGGGCGCGGTGTTGAGGCTTAAGCAGCCAGGCGCAGGTTGTTGACGACCAGCGGGCGGGCCCAGTGGTAGTCGAAGTCCAGGGCCTTTTGTTGGGCGGCCAGCTCTTCTTGCGGGAACGGCGTGGCGGCCGGTGGCAGCAGGTCCACCTCGAATTCGGCGATCGGCAAGTGCAGTGGGCGCGGTTCCGGCGCTGGGCCGGGTTCTGGCAGAGGTTGGCCGGCGCTCAGCACGATCGGGCGCACCCAGCCGCTTTCAAAACTCTGCTGGCGCTGCTGGGCAACGATTTCTTCTTGCGGGAACGGCGTGGCGGGCGGCGGCAACAACTCGGTTTCGAATTCGGCGATCGGCAGGAACAGCGGCTCAGGCGGGGCGATCTCGGTGTCTTTCACGTCGCATTCACGTTGGGTGAGAATTTGCGACAGCAGGTCGGCGCCCGCGCTGGGCTCCACTGCTAGGTCCAGCGGCGCCGATGCCTTGGCGGCGAGCGCATCCGGCGTTTCACCGAGCTGCTCGGCCAACGCGCGGGCGAAGAAGTCCTGCCACACATGACTGACTCCGGCCAGCGCTTGAGTATTGCGCAGGCCGTAGTTGTTGTGGGTCGGCAGTACACCGATGGTTAGCGGAAGAATGTCTGACATTTTTCTCGGTCGACGCTCAGCTCTGGCAAAATACCTGATCCTTGTTTCTATCGGCCGTTATTGGCCGATCCTTAATATTTTTGAGCGTAGCGATTCATGAGCGAACAACCAGCGGCCAGCCGCATCCAGGTCGAGGCCTTGGCCGACGGCTTCCAGGCCCGTGCCGAACAGTGGGCTGCGCTGCTTGGCTTGCCGTTACAGCTGACGGATGCGGAATTTTCCCTGCAAGTCGGGGAACAAGGCCTGCAGTTGCAACAGCTCGGGCCTGACGCGCCGGGGCCGGTGCGCGTGGATTTTGTTGAAGGCGGCGCGGCGCACCGGCGTTTGTACGGTGGCGGCAGCGGGCAGATGATCGCCAAAGCCGTCGGTATCGCCCAAGGCGTGCGCCCACGGGTGCTGGACGCAACGGCCGGGCTGGGCAAGGA
>NZ_JAKNRV010000461.1:0-3494 GCF_023072625.1 Pseudomonas emilianonis | reverse complement strand
CCCAGAGCGGCATGAAAAGTCGTTCGAGCAAGGGCGGCACGCCGGCCAACTTCAATGAAATCCGCATGGAGGACAAGAAGGGGTTGGAGCAGTTGTATATCCATGCCGAGCGGAATCAGGACATTGTCGTCGAAGTAGACGAAAGCCACTCGGTGGGGCATGACCGCAACAAGCGTATTGGGCACAACGAGACGGTGACGATTGGCGCTAATCACCTGCGCGTAGTGCGCAACAACGACACCGTGCTGGTGGGCGGCGCCAAATCCGACAGCGCCGCCACGCGCTATACCGTCGAAGCTGGAGACAGTATTCGCCTGGTGTGCGGCGACAGTGTGATTGAGCTCACGGCAGACGGAGCCATCAACCTGACCTGTGGCTCGTTCAATCTGTTTTCCTCCGGCAGCAGCAAGATCCAGACACAAGGCAAACTGGATATCAATCAGGGCAGTGACAAGGGCACATCACCCGGTCAGCAGGGTGTGCGAGCCACTATCCATAACGCCGTCGAATCAACATTTGCGGACACGCCGGGCGCCGGCCAATAACGAGATGCTTGCACCATGAACTACCTGATCAATGAAGCCCAATTCACCTTGCCCGATGCAGCCGTACAGGATGCCTCGATCAATATCCTCAAGTTCGCCAACCTGGGCACCACGCTGGTCGTCAGCCGTAGCCCGCTGGCGGACGGCGAAACGTTGCAAAGTAACTTCCAAGCGCAGCTAAAAGCGCTCGAGCAACAGGAGAAGTACCTTCGTTACTCGCCAGTGCAAGCCATAAAGGTGGGGGCCGCACTGGATGTCGATGCCTATGAAGTGCAGAACAGTTTCAACAAAGGCAGCGACAACTTGTACCAGTACCAGTTGGCGCTGCAACTACCGGGCACACGCCGCCTGATCGCGTTGAGTTACGTCAAGACCCAACCCCTCGGGCCCGCCGAAGCGGCTCACTGGGCAACGCTCAAGCGCACGCTTAACTTCTTCGCCACACCCTGAATCGCACGGGACAATGCCGCTCAGTTAAGCGATAGAGCGAGCAACCGGTAGCCCGTGGCGAGGGAGCTTGCTCCCGTTGGACTGCGTAGCAGTCCCCTCTGTTGGGCCGCTTCGCGTCCCAGCGGGAGCAAGCGCCCTCGCCACAATGACAGTGTTATTCCTTAACTGACGGGTATTAGCCAAACGGGACAGATTTATTCAATATTTTCGAGCCGATGAAAACCCGCTTTAAGACGGCACTGCCACCGCCGCAACCGACCGCTACTCAATCCCCCAAGAATACCCGACCACCCCGATCAACAATTCTTGATCGCCATCAAGCGGTTTTCACCCCCCACCTTCCTATCATGGCCACCGCCAAGCCATGAGGAAGCGACCATGTCAGAGACCTTCACCAAGGGCATGGCCAGGAACATCTATTTCGGAGGAAGCGTGTTCTTCTTCCTGATTTTCCTGGCCTTGACCTACCACACCGAACAAACCTTTCCCGCCCGTAGCAACGTCGACCAACTCACTGAATCGGTGATCCGCGGCAAGGGCGTCTGGGAGCGCAACAACTGCGTCGGTTGCCACACCCTGTTGGGCGAGGGCGCGTACTTTGCGCCGGAGCTGGGCAATGTGTTCAAGCGTCGTGGGGGTGACGAAGGGTTCAAACCGTTCCTGCACGCCTGGATGAAAATGCAGCCCCTTGGGGTGCCGGGGCGTCGGGCCATGCCGCAATTCAACCTCAGCGACCAGGAGGTGGACGACATGGCCGAGTTCCTCAAATGGAGCTCGAAGATCGATACCAATAACTGGCCACCGAACAAGGAGGGCTGAGCCATGCGCAGCGTCAATCCCTATCTGAAATTCCAATCCCAGGCCGTGGCCAAACCCTACTTTGTGTTTGCCTTGATCCTGTTCGTCGGCCAGGTGCTGTTTGGCCTGATCATGGGCCTGCAATACGTGGTGGGCGACTTTCTGTTCCCGTTGATCCCCTTCAACGTGGCGCGGATGGTCCATACCAACCTGTTGATCGTCTGGCTGTTGTTCGGCTTCATGGGCGCCGCCTATTACCTGATCCCCGAGGAGGCCGACCGCGAGCTGCACAGCCCCAAACTGGCGATCGTGCTGTTCTGGGTGTTCGCAGTGGCCGGGGTGTTGACCATTCTCGGTTACCTGCTGGTGCCGTATGCGGCGCTGGCCAAGCTGACCCATAACGAACTGTTGCCGACCATGGGTCGCGAGTTCCTCGAGCAACCGACCATTACCAAAATGGGCATTGTGGTGGTGTGCCTGGGCTTTCTCTACAACATCGGTATGACCCTGCTCAAGGGCCGCAAGACCACGGTCAGTATGGTGATGATGACCGGTCTGATCGGCCTCGCGGTGTTCTTCCTGTTCTCCTTCTACAACCCCGGCAACCTCGCACGGGACAAATTCTACTGGTGGTGGGTGGTGCACCTTTGGGTCGAAGGCGTGTGGGAACTGATCATGGGCTCGATGCTGGCATTCGTGCTGATCAAGGTCACCGGCGTCGACCGTGAAGTGGTGGAGAAATGGCTGTACGTGATCATCGCCATGGCCTTGATCACCGGGATCATCGGCACCGGGCACCACTTCTTCTGGATCGGCGCACCCGAGGTGTGGCTGTGGGTCGGCTCGATCTTCTCGGCCCTGGAGCCGCTGCCGTTCCTGGCGATGGTGATGTTCGCCTTCACCATGGTCAAGCGTCGGCGGCGCCAGCACCCGAACCGCGCGGCCACCTTGTGGGCCAAGGGCACCACGGTGACAGCGTTCTTCGGCGCCGGGGTTTGGGGCTTCCTGCACACCCTGGCACCGGTCAACTTCTACACCCACGGCACCCAGCTCACGGCGGCCCACGGCCACCTAGCGTTCTTCGGGGCCTACGCGATGATCGTGATGACCCTGATCAGCTACGCCATGCCACGCTTGCGCGGCCTCGGCGAAGCCCCCGATGCGCGTTCGCAGACCATTGAAATCTGGGGCTTCTGGCTGATGGTGCTGTCGATGGTGATGATCACCTTGTTCCTCACCGCCGCCGGCGTGGTACAGGTGTGGTTGCAGCGCTGGCCGGCGGACGGTGTGGCCTTGCCGTTCATGGCCACGGTCGAGCATTTGACTGTCTTGTTCTGGGCCCGGTTGGCCAGTGGCGTGGTGTTCCTGCTGGGGCTGCTCTGCTACCTGTACAGCTTCCGCCAACGCCAAGCAGTCGCCGGTGCGCCAGCGCCGATTGTGTATTGATCGTCAATCCCTAAGAGGGCGGCCCGGCTGGTATAGCGGGCCGTTTTACGTTTGGAGCACACGTCATGGCCTTTACCCTGGAATTGGAAGAGTGGGTCGGCAGCGTCTGGCACCGCTTTATCACCCGCCGTGCCAATGTGGATTTCCCCGAGGCGCAGGTCGCGCTGACGGATCATCAGCGCAGCCTGGCCCTGTTGTTTCGCGCCCTGGGCGGCGCCGGCGGGATGGCGCTGGAGGCGATGAACAGCCAGCTCT
>NZ_JAKNRV010000460.1:0-3512 GCF_023072625.1 Pseudomonas emilianonis | reverse complement strand
TGACCCCGGCGCTGATCTGGCTGTTGGCTTCGGCCTGGCTGCCGGTGTCGTTCATGGAGTTGTTCTGGTCGATCCTGCAAGTGGTGCTGCTGCCGATCGTGCTCGGCGTCGTCGCACAACGCGTGCTCGGCGAGCGGGTCCGCCATGCGGTGGAGGTGCTGCCGCTGGTGTCGGTGGTGAGCATCGTGATCATCGTCGCCGCCGTGGTGGCCGCCAGCCAGGCGAAGATCGCCGAGTCGGGCCTGCTGATCATGGCCGTGGTGATGTTGCACAACAGCTTCGGTTACGTGCTGGGCTACTTCACCGGCCGCCTGTTCAAGCTGCCGCTGGCGCAACGCAAGTCGCTGGCGTTGGAAGTGGGCATGCAGAACTCCGGGCTCGGCGCTGCCTTGGCCAGCGCGCATTTTTCACCGCTGGCTGCGGTGCCGAGTGCGCTGTTCAGCGTTTGGCACAATATTTCCGGAGCACTGCTGTCGACTTACTTCCGCCGCATGAGCGAAAAGGAAGACCGCCGCGCACTGGAGAACACCGCGAAAACTTGATCGACCGATCAATCTTCGGCACTCTACCGAGCGCTGCGGGGACGACCCCGCGACGCTATCGCGTACACATCAGGGGACGACCCCGCTTTTATAGAGGAAGGTCATCATGTCCTGGATCATTCTGTTTTTCGCCGGGCTGTTTGAAGTCGGCTGGGCCGTCGGTTTGAAGTACACCGACGGTTTCAGCAAGCCACTGCCCACCGCCCTGACGATTGCCGCCATGGCCATCAGCCTCGGCCTGCTGGGGCTGGCCATGAAGGAATTGCCGCTGGGCACCGCCTACGCCATCTGGACCGGCGTGGGTGCAGTGGGCACGGTGATCGCCGGGATTATCCTGTTTGGGGAATCCATGGCGTTGTTCCGGCTGGCCAGTGTGGCGTTGATCATTTGCGGGCTTGTGGGGCTTAAGATCAGCGCTTAGGCCGCTACCGTCATCGGGGGCAAGCCCCCTCCCACACTAGACCGCGCTAGTCAGAACAACTCGGTCAAATGTGGGAGGGGGCTTGCCCCCGATGAGGCCAGTACCTCCAGCACAGAACTACCTGACATCCCCACGCAGAACACCGACCACCGCCTGCAACTGCGCAGGTGTCGCCGCCTCTACCGCAACAGGCTCACCTGCCACCAACACCACCCGCGACCAGATCCGATGAAAGACGCCCTTGTTAGGATCGCGGCTGAAAAAACTCCCCCACAACCCCTGCAACGCCAACGGAATCACCGGCACCGGCGTCTCCTCAAGGATGCGCGTCACGCCGCCACGGAATTCGTTCATCTCACCATCGGCGGTCAACTTGCCTTCCGGGAAGATGCACACCAACTCACCGTCCTTCAGGTACTGCGCAATCCGTGTGAAGGCTTTTTCGTAGATCTGGATGTCTTCATTGCGCCCGGCAATCGGAATCGTCCCGGCGGTGCGAAAGATAAAGTTGAGCACCGGCAAGCGGTAGATCTTGTAGTACATGACAAAGCGAATCGGCCGACGCACCGCGCCACCAATCAACAGCGCATCGACGAACGATACGTGGTTGCACACCAGCAAGGCCGCGCCCTCGTCCGGGATCAGCTCCAGGTTGCGATGCTCGACGCGGTACATGGAATGGCTGAGCAGCCAGATCATGAAGCGCATGGTGAACTCGGGGACGATCTTGAAGATGTAGGTGTTGACCGCGACGTTGAGCAGCGACACCACCAGGAACAGCTCGGGGATCGACAGTTTGGCCACGCTCAACAGCAGGATCGACACAATCGCCGAGACCACCATGAACAACGCATTGAGAATATTGTTGGCCGCGATCACCCGCGCCCGTTCGTTCTCGGCGGTGCGCGACTGAATCAGCGCGTACAACGGCACGATATAGAAGCCGCCGAACACCCCCAGGCCCAGAATATCGAACAACACCCACCAGGCCTGGCCGTAACCGAGCACCGCCAGCCAATCGTTGGCCTGCACGTTCTGCGGCATGCCGCCGGAATGCCACCACAGCAGCAGGCCGAACACCGTCAGGCCGAAAGAGCCAAACGGCACCAGACCGATTTCCACCTTACGCCCGGAGAGTTTTTCGCAGAGCATCGAACCCAGCGCGATACCCACCGAGAACACTGTGAGGATCAGGGTCACTACCGTTTCGTCGCCGTACAACCATTCCTTGGCGTAGGCCGGGATCTGCGTCAGGTAGATCGCGCCGACAAACCAGAACCACGAGTTGCCGACGATCGAGCGCGACACCGCCGGGGTCTGCCCCAGGCCCAGGCGCAGGGTGGCCCAGGACTGGCTGAAGATGTTCCAGTCCAGCTGCAGTTGTGGCGTAGACGCCGCGGCCCGCGGAATGCGGCGGCTGGCCAGGTAGCCCAACACCGCCACGCCGACAATCGCCACCGCCACCACGGGCGCGTAGTTGGTGGACGACATCATGATCCCCGCGCCGATGGTGCCGGCCAGGATCGCCAGGAACGTGCCCATTTCCACCAGGCCGTTGCCGCCCACCAGCTCTTCCTCGCGCAGGGCCTGGGGCATGATCGAATACTTCACCGGGCCGAATAGCGCCGAGTGGGTGCCCATGGCAAACAACGCCAGCAGCATCAGTTCCAGATGATTGAACAGAAAACCCGTGGCGCCGACGGCCATGATCACGATCTCGCCGACCTTGATCGCGCGGATCAACGCGTCCTTGTTGAATTTCTCGCCAAACTGCCCGGCCAGCGCCGAGAACAGGAAGAACGGCAGGATAAACAACAAGGCGCACAGGTTGACCCAGATGGCGCGGTCACCGTCGATGGTCAACTTGTAGAGAATCGCCAGGATCAGCGATTGCTTGAAGATGTTGTCGTTGAAGGCACCCAGCAATTGGGTAATGAAGAACGGCAGAAAGCGCCGCGTGCGCAGCAAGGTGAATTGTGAGGGGTGGCTCATCGTCCGTGTTCCTGCGTGGCCTGGTTTTTTTTCAGGCCACGACTTTACCTAATCCCGCTTACTTATTCCCTAATCCTGCAATGCACGGTGAAACAAAAAGCTCACCTTTATAGGCTCCCAGCACGGTGCGCTTGGCAACGATCAGCCACATCAGCGCCAACGCCAGCACCAGCACACCGCCAAATACGCTGAAGAACCCCAGGTGCAACACGCTCGCCAGCTTCAACGTGGCCAGGGCATAGACCCCCAGCGGAAAGGTGAAGCCCCACCAGCCCAGGTTGAACGGGATACCGGCGCGCAGGTAACGCAGGGTGATCAGCACCGCGATCAGCATCCACCACAAACCGAAGCCCCACAGGGTAATACCGGCTATCAGGCCCAGGCCGTTGGCGATTTCACCGACAGCGGGCAGGCCATTGGCGGCGAAGATCGCCGGCGCATCGCCGCCCAGCAGCAACATACCGAGGGCACCGGTGCCGATCGGGCCAAGCGCCAGCCAGCTCGACGCGGCCATGTTGGCGTGGGGCAGCTTATGCAGGGCCATGCGCAGCATCAGG
>NZ_JAKNRV010000045.1:0-22370 GCF_023072625.1 Pseudomonas emilianonis | reverse complement strand
CGCACTTCATGCGGTGTGCGGCGCGGGGTTCCTGGAGCAGGCGCTGCCGATTGAAATCGAACGCAATGGCTTGCGCCTGTGGGGGTGGGTGGGGTTGCCGACCTTTTCGCGCAGCCAGGCAGACTTGCAGTATTTCTTTGTGAACGGGCGGGCGGTGCGCGACAAACTGGTGGCCCACGCGGTGCGCCAGGCGTATCGCGATGTGCTGTTCAACGGGCGGCACCCGACGTTTGTGCTGTTCTTCGAGGTCGACCCGTCGGTGGTCGACGTCAACGTCCATCCGACCAAGCATGAAGTGCGCTTCCGTGATGGGCGCATGGTGCATGACTTCCTCTACGGCACCTTGCACCGCGCGCTGGGCGATGTGCGTCCGGATGACCAGCTGTCCGCGCCGATCGTGACGGCCGTGGTTCGCCCGAGTGGCCCGGAAGCCGGCGAGTTCGGCCCACAGGGCGAAATGAGCCTGGCGGGCAACCTGCTGCAATCGCCGCAACCGCAGCCGAACTACACGGCGCCGGGCTCGGGTTCGGGTTCGGGCTATCAGTATCAATACACTCCGCGTCCGCAATCGGCGGTGCCGGTAGCTGAGGCGCAGGCGGCCTACCGTGAGTTCTTTGCGCCGCTGCCGGGGGCCGAGCCGAGCGCCGTCGCCCTGCCCGAAGGGGGGGGTGATATTCCGCCATTGGGCTATGCGTTGGCGCAGCTCAAAGGCATCTATATCCTCGCGGAAAACGCCCACGGCCTGGTGCTGGTGGACATGCACGCGGCCCACGAGCGGATCATGTACGAGCGCCTGAAAATCGCCATGGCCAGCGAAGGCCTGAGCGGCCAGCCGCTGCTGGTGCCGGAGTCCCTGGCGGTCAGCCAGCGTGAAGCCGATTGTGCCGAAGAGCACGCCAGTGTGTTCCAGAAACTCGGTTTCGAACTGCAACGCCTGGGCCCGGAAACCCTGGCGATCCGCCAGATTCCCGCGTTGCTCAAGCAAGCCGAGGCCAACCGGCTGGTGGCCGACGTCTTGGCGGACCTGATGGAATACGGCACCAGCGACCGTATCCAGGCGCATATCAACGAGCTGCTTGGCACCATGGCCTGCCACGGTGCGATCCGCGCCAATCGCCGCCTGGCCTTGCCGGAAATGAACGGCCTGCTGCGCGATATGGAAAACACCGAGCGCAGCGGACAATGCAACCATGGCCGACCGACCTGGACCCAAATGGGCCTGGACGATTTGGACAAACTGTTCTTGCGCGGCCGTTGATGAGTGCCTTGCCCCCCGCGATCTTCCTGATGGGCCCCACGGCCGCCGGCAAGACCGACCTGGCCATCGAGCTGAGCAAAGTGCTGCCCTGCGAGCTGATCAGTGTCGACTCTGCCTTGGTTTACCGCGGTATGGATATCGGAACTGCCAAGCCTTCAAAGGAACTGCTGGCGCACTATCCGCACCGGTTGATCGACATCATCGACCCCGCAATGAGCTATTCGGCGGCAGATTTCCGCACTGACGCGCTGGCGGCCATGGCCGAGATCACCGCGCGCGGCAACATCCCGCTGCTGGTGGGCGGCACGATGCTCTACTACAAGGCTTTGCAGGAAGGCCTGGCGGATATGCCGCCGGCCGACGCCCAGGTGCGCGCCGAGCTCGAAGAAGAAGCGCTGCGCCTTGGCTGGCAAGCCCTGCACGACCAGTTGGCGGCGGTGGACCCGGTGTCCGCCGCGCGCATCCACCCCAACGATCCCCAGCGCCTCAGCCGAGCCCTGGAAGTCTGGCGGGTAAGTGGTCAGACCATGACCGAGCATCGGCAGCGACAATCTGCGCAAAGTGCTGACGCAGGCGCATCGGGGCGCTCACAATTGCCCTATACTGTGGCGAATCTGGCGATTGCTCCGGCAAATCGCCAGGTGTTGCATGAACGAATTGCACAAAGATTCACAATTATGTTGGAACAGGGGTTTGTGGACGAGGTCGTAGCACTGCGTTCAAGAGGTGACCTGCATCCCGGGTTGCCTTCGATACGTGCTGTAGGCTATCGCCAAGTCTGGGATCATCTGGATGGCAAGCTGACGTCAGCCGAAATGCAGGAGCGCGGCATCATTGCCACGCGCCAGTTGGCGAAACGCCAGTTCACCTGGCTGCGCAGTTGGAGCGATTTGCACTGGCTGGACAGCCTGGACAGCGACAATCTGTCACGCGCCTTGAAATACTTGGGAACGGTCTCCATATTGAGCTGAGTCCTTGCAATTGCCGTCTATCCTTGGGGGTGTGACGGCCATAAGCTATCTATTTTCCGATTTTTTATTATTGATCCTTAAAGGAGTGCGGCACATGTCAAAAGGGCATTCGCTACAAGACCCTTACTTGAATACTTTACGTAAAGAGAAAGTTGGGGTTTCCATCTACTTGGTCAACGGTATCAAGCTGCAAGGTACGATCGAGTCGTTCGACCAGTTCGTGATCCTGCTGAAAAACACCGTCAGCCAAATGGTTTACAAGCACGCTATCTCGACAGTTGTTCCAGTTCGTCCAATCCGTCTGCCTAGCGCGACCGATGGCGAACAGGGTGACGCTGAGCCAGGTAACGCCTGATAGGAGTCTCCTTTGTTCTTTGAGCGCCACGGTGGTGGTGAACGAGTGATCCTCGTTCACTTGGATGGACAGGACCCTGAGGCGCGCGAAGATCCGCAGGAGTTTCAGGAGTTGGCTAATTCGGCCGGCGCCGAGACCGTTGCGTTTTTTAACGTACCGCGTCATCGGCCAACCGCCAAATACCTGATTGGCAGCGGCAAGGTCGAGGAACTGCGCGACCTGGTCCATGCCGAACAGGCTGATCTGGTGATCTTCAATCACATCCTCACGCCCAGTCAGGAACGTAACCTCGAACGTGTTTTCGAGTGTCGCGTGATCGACCGTACCGGCCTGATTCTCGATATTTTCGCCCAACGCGCCCGAACCCATGAGGGCAAGCTCCAGGTTGAACTGGCCCAGCTTGACCACATGAGCACCCGGCTGGTGCGTGGCTGGACTCACCTTGAGCGCCAGGGTGGCGGTATCGGCATGCGTGGCCCGGGCGAGACCCAGCTGGAAACCGACCGGCGATTGCTGCGGGTTCGCCTGCGTCAGATCAAGGGCCGGCTGGAAAAAGTCCGCAGCCAGCGCGAACAATCGCGACGTGGCCGCAGCCGCGCGGATATCCCGACCGTTTCCCTGGTGGGTTACACCAACGCCGGCAAGTCCACGCTGTTCAACAACTTGACCAAATCGGACGTGTACGCGGCCGACCAACTGTTCGCGACCCTTGACCCGACCCTGCGCCGCCTGGAACTGGCGGACCTGGGGCCGATTGTCCTGGCCGACACAGTGGGCTTCATTCGTCACTTGCCGCACAAACTGGTCGAGGCATTTCGGTCTACGCTCGAAGAGTCGAGCAACTCCGACCTGCTGTTGCACGTGATCGATGCGGCCGAACCTGATCGCATGTTGCAGATTGAACAGGTGATGGTGGTGCTGGGCGAGATTGGTGCCCAGGACTTGCCCATCCTCGAGGTCTATAACAAACTCGATTTGCTTGAAGGCGTTGAGCCACAAATTCAGCGCGACGAAGACGGCAAGCCCCAGCGGGTCTGGTTGTCGGCGCGTGATGGCCGCGGTCTGGACTTGCTTGAGCAAGCGATTGCCGAGTTGCTCGGCAACGATTTGTTCGTCGGCACCTTGCGCTTGCCTCAGCGTTTTGCTCGACTGCGTGCACAGTTTTTCGAGTTGGGCGCGGTACAGAAAGAAGAGCACGATGAAGAAGGTGTCAGCTTGCTGGCCGTTCGATTGCCGCGCTCGGAGCTGAATCGGCTGGTCAGCCGCGAAGGCGTTATACCGACAGAGTTCATCGAACAACACACTTTGCAATAAAAGCCTGAGAAAGCGGTTGTGCCGCAGTAGCAGGCATTCTGTAGCATTGGTCGGCGCGCCGTGGGTGCGTCTTTGCTTTATCAGATGGAGAGCGCTATGGCTTGGAATGAGCCGGGTGGCAACTCGAATAATCAGGATCCTTGGGGTGGTAAGCGCCGCAATAATGGCGACCGCAAGGGGCCACCGGATCTCGACGAGGCCTTCCGAAAGCTGCAGGAAAGCCTGAATGGGTTGTTCGGTGGTGGAAAAAAACGCGGTGGTGACGATGGCGGTCGCACAAGCAAGGGTGGCGGCTACGGTCTGCTGGGCCTTGGGCTTGTCGTGCTCGCGGCTGTGTGGCTGTATAGCGCGGTCTACGTGGTGGACGAGCAGGAGCAGGCCGTGGTGCTGCGCTTCGGCAAGTACTACGAGACTGTCGGCCCGGGCCTGAACATCTATTTCCCGCCGATCGACAAGAAGTACATGGAGAACGTCACGCGTGAGCGTGCCTACACCAAGCAGGGCCAGATGCTGACCGAAGACGAGAACATCGTCGAAGTGCCGCTGACCGTGCAGTACAAGATCAGCAACCTGCAGGACTTCGTGCTGAACGTTGACCAGCCTGAGATCAGTCTGCAACAGGCGACTGAGAGCGCCTTGCGCCACGTGGTGGGCTCCACCGCGATGGATCAGGTGCTCACCGAGGGTCGTGAGTTGATGGCCAGCGAGATCAAGGAGCGCCTGCAACGGTTCCTCGACACGTATCGCACTGGTATCACCGTCACCCAGGTCAACATACAGAGCGCAGCCGCACCGCGCGAAGTACAGGAAGCCTTTGACGACGTGATCCGCGCCCGTGAAGACGAGCAGCGTTCGCGCAACCAGGCTGAAACCTACGCCAACGGCGTCGTGCCGGAAGCTCGTGGCCAAGCCCAGCGCATCCTTGAAGATGCCAACGGTTACCGCGATGAAGTGGTCTCCCGCGCCAAAGGTGAGGCGGATCGCTTTACCAAACTGGTCGCCGAGTACCGCAAGGCGCCGGAAGTCACGCGTGAGCGTCTGTACCTGGACACCATGCAGGAAGTCTTCAGCAACACCAGCAAGGTTCTCGTGACCGGCAGCAAGGGTGGGCAGAACAACCTGCTGTACCTGCCGCTGGACAAGATGATCGAAGGTGGTCGTAGCGGCGCCAGCGCACCGGCTACCGGTTCGAATGCCGCTGCCAACGAAGCGAGCGCCCGTGCGGCCGCTGACTTGCTGCAACAGCAAACACGTACCAGGGAGAGTCGTTGATGAACAATAAATCGCTGACAGCCCTGATTGTGGGCGTCGTCGTGGTCATCGCTGCCTGGAACTGCTTCTACATCGTGGCTCAGACCGAGCGTGCGGTGCTGCTGCAATTCGGTCGCGTGGTCCAGGCGGATGTCCAGCCGGGCCTGCATGTGAAAGTCCCCTACGTCAACCAGGTGCGCAAGTTCGACGCACGCCTGATGACCTTGGACGCACCGACACAGCGTTTCCTGACTCTGGAAAAGAAAGCCGTGATGGTTGACGCCTACGCCAAGTGGCGCGTCAAGGATGCCGAGCGCTTCTACACCGCGACCTCCGGCCTCAAGCAGATTGCCGACGAGCGCTTGTCGCGTCGCCTGGAATCGGGCCTGCGTGACCAGTTTGGTAAGCGCACCCTGCACGAGGTGGTGTCCGGTGAACGTGATGCGCTGATGGCGGATATCACTCGTTCGTTGAATACGATGGCGGAAAAAGAGCTGGGGATCGAAGTTGTCGATGTCCGGGTCAAGGCCATCGATCTGCCGAAGGAAGTGAACCGCAGCGTGTTCGAGCGCATGAGCACCGAGCGTGAGCGTGAAGCGCGTGAGCACCGCGCCAAAGGTAACGAGCTGGCCGAGGGTATCCGTGCGGATGCCGACCGTCAGCGTCGCGTACTGCTGGCCGAGGCCTATCGCGAGTCTGAAGAAGCGCGTGGTGATGGTGATGCGCAAGCCGCGTCGATCTACTCTAAAGCCTACGGCCAGGACCAGGAGTTCTACGCGTTTTACCGTAGCCTGCGTGCCTACCGTGAAAGCTTCGCGAGCAAAACCGACGTCATGGTGCTGGACCCGAGCAGCGACTTCTTCCGTTACCTGGAAAAGTCCAAGTAACTCAATGTTCACTCCCGTCGGGCGGCTAAAACGCCTGGCGGGGTGATCCTTTGAGAAAACGGGTGTATGATGCGGCAGCCGGGAAATTCCCGGCTTTTTTGCGTCTGCATGTTTGATTCGGCAGGCGCGACAGGTTTTTCGAGGAAAGTGCCCGACGAGGCCGTTTGCAGGCCGTTCGTCACGTCGCTCTTGCGCGTGGTTTATGCCAGGGGCGGGCATTTTCTGCTTCACTCAAGGCTCGGCCGAGGGTTGGCCGCCCGGATCATAGGGGAATGGCGTAATGGCAACGGTAGACCGCTGGCTGCTGCCAGATGGCATCGAAGAAGTACTGCCACCAGAAGCTGCGCGCATTGAAGTTGCGCGTCGCCAGGTGTTGGATCTGTTCCAGAGCTGGGGTTACGAGTTTGTCGTGACCCCCCATATCGAGTACCTGGAATCCCTGCTGACCGGCGCGGGCCAGGACCTGGATCTGCGCACCTTCAAGGTCATAGACCCGCAATCGGGCCGGCAAATGGGGTTCCGTGCCGACATCACGCCGCAAGTGGCGCGCATCGATGCGCACACCCTGCGTCGCGAAGGCCCGAGCCGTCTGTGCTATGCCGGCAGCGTGTTGCATGCAAAACCGCGGGCGTTGTCGTCGTCGCGCAGCCCGATCCAGTTGGGCGCCGAGTTGTACGGCGATGCCAGCCCGAGCAGTGACGTGGAAGTCATCAGCCTGATGCTGGCCATGCTGCAACTGGCTGACGTGCCGGATGTCCACATGGACCTGGGCCACGTTGGTATCTACCGTGGCCTGGCCCGTGCGGCGGGGTTGTCCGGTGAAGTGGAACAACAATTGTTCGATGCCCTGCAGCGCAAGGCGATCGATGAAGTCATCGCCCTGACCGAAGGCGTGCCGGCCGAACTGGCTGACATGCTGCGTGCGCTGGTGAACCTGTGCGGCGGCCGCGAAGTTCTGGACGCTGCCCGTGAGCGCCTGGCCAATGCGCCGGCGCCGGTATTGGCGGCACTGGATGACGTGCTGGCGATTGCAGGGCAGTTGTCGGCGCGGTTCCCGCAACTCCCGCTGTATTTCGACCTGGGCGAGTTGCGCGGCTACCACTACCACACCGGTGTGGTGTTCGCGGTGTTTGTGCCGGGTGTTGGCCAAGCCATCGCCCAAGGCGGTCGTTATGACGATATCGGCGCCGACTTCGGTCGTGCGCGTCCGGCCACCGGTTTCTCCACCGATTTGAAAACCCTGGTGACCCTGGGGCGTGCTGAGGTCGAGCTGCCGTCTGGTGGCATCTGGATGCCCGACAGTACGGATGCAGCACTCTGGCAGCAGGTTTGCCAGTTGCGCGGTGAGGGTCAGCGTGTCGTCCAGGCTTTGCCTGGACAGCCATTGGCCGCCGCCCGTGAAGCGGACTGCGACCGGCAATTGATTCTGCAGAACGGGCTTTGGCAAGTATCGCCACTGGCTTCTTGAGTTTTCCTGCCGGCCAACGCCGGCACCAAGTTTGCGCGAATGAGGACAAGTGTTATGGGTAAGAATGTCGTAGTCCTGGGCACCCAATGGGGTGATGAGGGCAAAGGCAAGATCGTTGATCTGCTGACCGAACATGCTGCCGCCGTAGTGCGCTACCAAGGCGGCCACAACGCTGGCCACACCCTGGTCATCGATGGCGAAAAAACCGTCTTGCACCTGATCCCGTCGGGCGTACTGCGCGAAGGCGTGCAGTGCCTGATCGGCAACGGCGTCGTGGTTGCACCGGATGCCCTGCTGCGCGAGATCACCAAGCTGGAAGAGAAAGGCGTACCGGTGCGCGAGCGCCTGCGTATCAGCCCTTCCTGCCCGCTGATCCTGTCCTTCCACGTTGCGCTGGACCAGGCCCGTGAAAAGGCGCGTGGCGAGCTGAAGATCGGCACCACCGGTCGCGGTATCGGCCCGGCCTATGAAGATAAAGTCGCACGTCGTGGCCTGCGTGTTGGCGACCTGCTCAACATGCCGCGCTTTGAAGACAAACTGCGCGAACTGGTGGAATACCACAACTTCATGTTGGTGGGTTACTACAAAGAACCAGCCATCGAATTCGACAAGACCCTGGCCGAATGCAAGGAATACGCTGAGCTGCTCAAGCCGCTGATGCTGGACGTGACCGCCGAGCTGCACGACCTGCGTCGTGCTGGCAAAGACATCATGTTCGAAGGCGCCCAAGGCTCGTTGCTGGACATCGACCACGGTACCTACCCGTATGTGACCAGCTCCAACACCACCGCTGGTGGTGTGGCTACCGGTTCGGGTGTTGGCCCGATGTTCCTGGATTACATCTTGGGCATTACCAAGGCTTACACCACTCGCGTCGGTTCGGGGCCATTCCCGACTGAGCTGTTCGACGAAGTCGGTGCGCACCTGGCCAAGCAAGGTCACGAGTTCGGCGCAACCACCGGCCGCGCTCGTCGTTGTGGCTGGTTCGATGCCGTTATCCTGCGTCGTGCTATCGATGTGAACAGCATCTCGGGTATCTGCCTGACCAAGCTGGACGTACTCGACGGTCTGGAAACCATCAACATCTGCGTCGGCTACAAAGATGCAGAAGGTAAGAGCGTTGCTCCGACTGACGCTGACAGTTACGTGGGTCTGCAGCCGGTGTACGAAGAAGTACCAGGCTGGACCGAATCGACCGTGGGTGCCAAAACCCTGGAAGAGCTGCCAGCCAATGCGCGTGCTTACATCAAGCGCGTTGAAGAGCTGATCGGCGCGCCGATTGACATTATTTCGACGGGCCCGGACCGCAACGAGACCATCGTTCTGCGTCACCCGTTCGCTTAATAAGCTGTTGATGTAAAAAGCAAAGGGCTCCTTCGGGAGCCCTTTGTCGTTTCAGTTCGCCAAACGGCACGACCCTTGCTGTATTTCCTTTTTTCGCGGTGCTATCAAATTAATGGCACCCGTGGTGGAGGGATTCCCGATGTCTGCCGTTCTCTCATTGTTACAAAGTCGTCTGTTGCGGCCGGTGTTCGTTACCCTAGGTATCGCTCTTTTGGTGCAAGTGCTGGTGGCGGTCGCTCTAACTCGGAGCACAGTCACGGCGCTGGAAGCTGATTTGGGCAATCGCCTAGGGGTCGACAGTCAGAAACTGTCCGGCGAACTGGCTCAGGCCGGCAAGGAAGTCACATCCAGCCTGGACAGCTTGTCCAGCAGTACCCGTCAGCGTCTGACAGCAGGGCTTTCCGCGCGCCTGCAGGAAGAGCAGAAGCAACTGCGTGCGACCCTGGAAAAAGACCTGCAAGACTCTGCTAATGACATGGCGCAACTGCTGGCCTCTGTGGCGCCCCGCGCCATGTGGGACAACGATGTGCCGACGCTGTCGGAGTTCGCCCGACGGGCCCAGCGCAATCCCAACGTGTTGTTCGTGGTGTATGACGACGCTGCCGGTGAGCATCTGACCCGCTATCTGAACCGGGAAAACCCGATCAACCAGGCGCTCCTTGCAAAGGGCGCGGGCGACCGCGCGCTGGATAAAGTGCTGGACGCCGCCAAGGCGGACGCTTCGGTGTACTACGTCGAAGCGTCTATCAGCCCGAACGGTGTCGAGATTGGCAAGGTCCGCATGGGCGTCTCGACCGCGTCGGTAGAGGCCGACCTGCTGGCGCTGGATAAGCGCTTTGCGGCACTGATTGCCAGCGGCGATCAGTTGGTGGGCGATAGCCTCAAGGGGGCTGCGGCGGATAGTGCTGCCGCCATGGGGGCGAGGTTGCAATCGGCGCAGGCGACCGCTACCCAGATGACCGCCAACACCACGAGTGTCGTGCAAGAAGCGGCGGGTACGCTGCGTTGGCGCATCGGCATGGGGCTTGCGGTGGTCGGTTTTGGTGTCTTGCTGCTGATCGCGGTGGTGCTCGGGCGGCGCGTGGTCAATCGTTTGAAACTGTTGATCGCAGCCATGGATGACCTGGCGGCGGGTGAGGGCGACCTGACCAAGCGCGTGCAGATCAACAGCAAAGATGAGATCGGCGACATGGCTTCGGCGGTCAATCGCTTTGTGGATAAGTTGCAGCCCATCGTGCGCGAGGCCGGCGATGTGGCGCAGCGTACCGGTGTGGAAATCGGCGCGATGACCTTGCGCAATGCCGGCGCCGACGCGGCGGCGGGTTTGCAGCGCGACGCAGTGGCCGAGAGCCTGCGCGCGCTGTCGCAGATGGCCGATGAGGCCCAGGCCGAAAGCCATGCGATGCAGGCTGCGCTGCAGCAGGTGGTGGATATTCGCCAGGCTACGGATGAAAACTCGCGCACGTCGGCTGAAGTCGGCAGCTTGATTGAAGCGCTGGCGGGGCAGGTTCAGGCCGGTTCCAAAGTCATCGAGCGCCTGGCGGCGCAAAGCGAGCAGATTGAAGTGGTGCTGACCGTGATCCACGGCATCGCCGAGCAGACCAACCTGTTGGCGCTCAACGCGGCGATCGAAGCGGCGCGTGCCGGTGAGACCGGGCGTGGCTTTGCGGTGGTGGCGGACGAGGTGCGCAAGCTGGCGGAAATCACCCGCAAGAATGCGGCGGAAATCGGCGTGGATATCGACCTGTTATCCGGCGAAATCCAGCGTGTTGCCCAACAGATTGAAGACCAGTCCAGCGGCGTCGGTGCCTTGCGCGAAATGCTCGATGCGCTGGAGGCGTCAAGCCGTGCGACGGAGGGGACTGCGCAACGGACCAAGACAATTGCGGATACGTTGACTGGGCTTACGCATGCGTAGACCCCCATGGGGTCAACTTCGGATGTTCGAGTAGCTGGAACAGAGTGTTCAGCCAGAGGGCTCGCGTGCAGGGATGATCGCGAGTTTCTGGCTGGGCATCCTTTAAGACTATGATGCGGCGCTCATCAGTGCCTTCCGTATAGCGTTCAAAATTCGGGGGATTGCAGGGCCCGATTATTGGCGCAACGGAAAGCAATTCAATGCACAGGTCGGGGCTAAAAAGCGACCCAGCGCAAGGTGCACACCACCGGAAACAATCGCTCAGCACCCGCTCAACGCCACCTGCGGCCGCTCGCCGGCAAAGAAAAACGGGCGCAACCGCACGCCGACGCTGTTGCCGATGAACGCCGCCACCAGCCACACCCAGCCATGCAGGCTGCCGGAGGCGATGCCGCTGAAGTACGCGCCGATGTTGCAACCGTAGGCCAGGCGCGAGCCATAACCGAGCAGCAGGCCACCGATCACCGCCGCCACCAGCGAGCGCGCAGGGATGTTCAGGCTGGGGGCGAAACGCCCGGCCAGGCCGGCAGCCAGGAGCGCACCGAGGACGATGCCGATGTCCATGACGCTGGTGATGTCTTCCCACACCGGCGCGGCCAGGGCCTTGGCATTGCCCGGTATTTGCCAGAACGCCCAATTGCCCACCTCCACGCCCAGGCCGCTCGCCACCTTGGCGCCCCACAGCGCGAACGCCGAGGTGATGCCCCACGGTCGTCCGGCCAGTGCCAGGGTCGCGTAATTGAGCAGAGCCAGGCCAATCGCACCCCACACCAAGGGCCAGGGCCCACGCAGAAAACGGCGCACGCCTCGGTGCTCGCTGGTCACCCCGGCTTCCAGTTGACCATGACGGGCCTTTTCCAGCCGCACGCTGACGGCTGCGATGAGGCCGAACACTGCCAGGTTCAAAAGCAACGCGGGCATGACCCCGAAACTTTTGACGATGGACGTCGCCGGCAACGCCGGCAGTGCAAACCACCAGCCCACATGGTGCGTGGCGATCAACGAACCACAGATAAAGAAGAACAGCGTCACCAACATGCGCGCATTACCGCCGCCCACGGTGAACAGGGTGCCCGACGCACAGCCGCCGCCCAACTGCATGCCGATGCCAAAAATGAACGCTCCGAACACCACCGACACCCCGGCCGGCGCTACCAGCCCGACCACCGGCTGGCCGAACAACGTGCCCGCCCCCAGCGCCGGGAAGAACAGCAACACCGCTATCGCCAGCATCACCATTTGCGCACGCAAACCGGCGCCGCGCCGGTCATTGATGAACACCCGCCAGGCCGAGGTAAAGCCAAAGGCCGCGTGGTACAGGGTCAAGCCCAGCGCTGCGCCGACGACCAGCAACAGCACCTGGCGCGCGCCGACAAGGTTATGCAGGAA
This sequence comes from Pseudomonas emilianonis, assembly GCF_023072625.1. Lineage (NCBI taxonomy): Bacteria > Pseudomonadati > Pseudomonadota > Gammaproteobacteria > Pseudomonadales > Pseudomonadaceae > Pseudomonas > Pseudomonas emilianonis. Next base: position 10,215 of record NZ_JAKNRV010000045.1, on the reverse strand, counting down.
CACGGCGCCCAGCACCAGCAGCACAAAAGCCACCAGGGGCGCGACGGGCTTGCGCGCAGAGGTTGTGGAAAGAGAGGTGCTCATGAGGTATCTCAATTCGTTTGAAGGGATTTGATTACGAAGCCATCGAGTATAAACCGAGGGGTCGGTCTCCGGAGGAATCGGCATCCGAGCTGAAGGATTGTATAGGGGGACGGGGTATGCGATGATCCGCGAATCATAGGTAGGGGGGGTATATTGTGAGCCATATAGCGGCCAACAAAGACAGTCTGATCAAGCGTGTCAAACGCATTGCCGGTCAGATTCAAGCGGTGGAAAGAGCACTGGAATCGGACAGCGATTGCGCCAAGACCCTGCACCTGGTGGCCGCCACTCGCGGCGCCATCAACGGTTTGATGGAAGAAATCATCGAAGAACATGCCCGCGCGCATGTGGCGGACCCATCCCTCAGCGAGGAAGAACGTAACCAGGGCGTCGAAGAGCTGCTTGAAGCCATTCGGCGGTACTCCAAATGAGCCTCGATCACACGCACGGTCACACCCACGAGCATGTCTTCCTCGGCGCGGCTCACGAAGAAAACGCCAAGCGCACCTTATGGGTGGTGATGCTGACGGTAGTGATGATGGTCGCGGAAATCGCCGCCGGCGCCCTGACCGGTTCGATGGCCCTGCTGGCCGACGGTTTTCATATGGCCACCCATGCGGGTGCGTTGGGCATCGCCGCCGCGGCCTACGCCTATGCCCGGCGCCACGCATCCAGCCCGCGCTTCAGCTTCGGCACCGGCAAGGTCGGCGATCTGGGCGGTTTTGCCTCGGCGCTGATCCTGGCGCTGGTGTCCCTGGGCATTGGCATCGAGTCGATCATGCGACTGCTGCAGCCGACCGAGGTGCAGTTCGGCACGGCGACGCTGATTGCCGTGGTGGGGCTGGTGGTCAATATCGTCAGTGCGCTGTTGCTCGGCCACGGTCATAGCCATGGGCATGACCACGAGCACGAACATGCCCACGGCCACCATGGCCACGATAACAACCTGAGATCCGCCTACGTGCATGTGCTCGCCGATGCGCTGACCTCGGTGCTCGCGATCGCTGCGTTGCTGGCGGGGCGGTATCTGGGTTGGGTCTGGCTGGACCCGGTGATGGGCATCGTCGGCGCCATCGTGATTGCACGCTGGGCCTGGAGCCTGATGGGCGTAACCGCCGGCGTCCTGCTCGATCAGACCGACGAGCATGTTGCGGCGGAGATCCGGGAACTGGTGGAACAAGCGGGCGACGCGACGATTACCGACTTGCACGTCTGGCAGGTAGGGCCAGGTGTGCATGCGGCAATCGTGAGCGTCGTCGGCCACGCCACAGCGGATGCCGACAGCATTCGCGAACGCCTCAAACCGGTGCATGAAGTGAGTCACCTCACCGTCGAGTTTCGCACGCTCGATGCAGCGTAGCGACGACGCCGGGCGACTCGCCCCCTTACGAGCGTCCGACTGACCCGGAGACCGGAAGATTACCGAGCAACTTCAGCCCGGTACTCTTCACGAACGCGTCATAGTCCATCGGCCGTTGGATACGCGTCTGCGCGTTGGGCAGCACGCAAGCCCAGGCGCGTTGCGACGAGGCGTCGTACACCAGCTTGAAAAGGCGCGTCGGCACCCAGACCTTGTTGTCGCCGATGGTGCCGTAGCCTGGGTCGAACAACGGGCCGGTGAACACAAACACATCGCCGCCGGCGCGCTTGGCGAACTTGCGCACATCCGCCTCGACCTTGCTCCAGATCTTACGGTTGTTGACAGGGTCTTGCGGCACCATGTTCGACAGCGCAAACGACTGTGCCATGGCATGGGCGTTCGGTGCGTCGGCGGCCGGGGATTGGTGGCCACGGTCGACGGCCGGATGCTGGCTGCGGTAGTCACTCAACTCCGCGCGCCCACCCTTGGGGATACGCGGGTCGGGGTAGAACAGGTTGGTGCGTTCCTCGCCCTTGGCATCCTGCAACTGCGCGGCATTCAGGCGCTCGACCACCACCAGCGGCGTCTTGCTGGTCTGCGAATAGAGCACCGCAAAATTGTCGGAGCACAGGGCCAGAGGGCGCATGCCAGCAGGCACGGTGGCGGTGTTGATGGGTTTCGCGGCGGGGAAAAGATCGGCACAGCCATCAAAGGACGCGCGTTGCTCGGTGGCGGTATAGAGGTTGGGCAGACTGCGGGCGTGGGCCCCGGTCGAGAGCAAAACAAGGGCCGACAACCCGACTGCAATGTTGCGTAAGTGCATGCTTTAGATCTTTTTGGTAAGGGTAAACGGATGACCACCGACGGTGGTGCGGGGGCTGTTGACCGTGAGAAACCAGGTTAGTGCCGCAGGGCGGCCCCTGCTCTATGCTTGGGCCGCGAGTTGCAGCCCTCCTGCACAGACAATTGCGCTCAATGGACGGCAAAAATCAGCGTTTGATTGATATGACCACCTTGGCGATTCTGAACACCGGTCTAAACTCCACTACCCAATCATGCTCCGCAAGGGAGTCAGCGTGCCATGCAGTCCACCCTCAAACTGCTCGATCAACCCACCCGATATATGTTCTTCACCGGCAAGGGCGGCGTCGGCAAAACGTCGGTCTCCACCGCGGTGTCAATCGCACTGGCTGACGCAGGCAAGAAAGTGCTGCTGGTCAGTACAGACGCCGCCTCGAACCTTGATGAGATGCTCGGCGTTGAGCTGAGCAATCAACCTGTCGCGGTGCCGCACGTGCCTGGAATGTTCGTGCTCAATATCGACCCAGGGACCGCAGCCATTGACTATCGGGCGCGGGTGGTCGAACAAATGGGCGATCAGGCCAGCGATGAAGACATTGCCCTTGTGCGCGAGCAACTCTCAGGGGCATGCACGACCGAAATCGCAACCTTCGATGAATTCTCGCACCTGCTGTCGCAGGGCAGCGCGGCCTACGAGCACATCGTGTTCGATACCGCGCCCACGGGGCACACGCTCAGACTGTTGAGCCTGCCAAAAGCGTGGAGCGGCTTTTTGAAGGGCAACGATCGTGGCGCATCATGCTTGGGGCCACACTCGGGCTTGAAAATGCAGGAGCAACTGTTCAATCAGGCATTGGCGGCGCTCAACGATCCAGCCCTGACCACTGTTGTACTGGTGACCCGCCCTGATAAAGGCGCGCTCGGCGAGGCGGCACGCTCCAGCGATGAGCTGCGTGAATTGGGCCTGAAAAACCAGCGCCTGGTGGTGAATGCGGTGTTTAAACGCAGCAATTTGCATGACCCGATCGCAGCAGCGATCGAGGCCGTAGGCCAGCAGGCGCTCGACGAGATGCCCGCGTCACTGCGTCAGCTTTCAGCCGACTACATCCCACTCAAGGCAGTCGATTCCGTAGGCCTGCCCGCGCTTCGCGCACTGCTGACCCCGGAGCTTGCTCGCCGAGCCAGCACTGCAACCCCGGCACCGGCACCGGCACGCCTGGAATATCACGCACTCTCGGAGTTGATTGCCGAGTTAGCTCACGACCAGCACGGCTTGATCATGGTCATGGGCAAAGGCGGTGTGGGCAAAACCACCATTGCCGCCGCCATCGCATTGGGCCTCGTGCAGCATGGCAAGTGCGTGCACCTGAGTACAACAGACCCTGCCGCACATCTGGCGGTAACCCTCAACGCCGAGGTGCAGGGACTCAGCGTCGGCCGCATCGACCCTAAGGTCGAGACCCAAAAATACGTGGACAAGATCATCGCTTCCCGCGCGCCAGGTATGACGGAAGACGAAATAGCCTTGCTCATCGAGGATCTGCGATCCCCCTGCACCGAAGAGGTCGCGGTGTTCCACGCGTTCTCCCGCGTGGTTGCTCAAGCCAAAAGCGCATTCGTGGTATTGGACACCGCCCCCACCGGGCACTCCCTGCTACTGATGGACGCCACAGGCGCCTATCACCGCCAGATGGTTCGCGAATTCAAAGGCAAAGCCTCGGACCACATCGTCACGCCACTGATGCGCCTGCAAGATGCGGACTACACCAAAATCATCCTCGTGACGCTGCCCGAAGCCACGCCGGTGTCTCAGGCGGCGGCGCTGCAGGATGACTTGCGCAGGGCCAACATCGAACCGTTTGCCTGGGTGGTCAATAAGTCGCTACTGGCCACCGATACGACAGACCCGCTGCTGCGAGCGCGCCTGGAGAGCGAGCGTAAACAAATGGCGAGGGTGGCTGACGAAACCAAGCATGCCGTCATCGTGGTGCCCTGGACGGCGGAGCCGCCGGTTGGCGTCGCCGGGTTGAAGCGCCTGTTGGACTGAAGCGATACTCGGCGAACTCATGCTGTGCGCCTGGATTGCCGGAGCAAATCCAAAGCCCAAAAAAGCCTGCATCGCTGCAGGCTTTTCTCTGTCTGGCACGCCCCGGACTCGAATAGAGAAACAAGCATCTGTTTTGCAATGAGACCCTGCTGATGTATATCCCTACGATTATCCCAATCAAGTTCGTACTTTATGCAAAGCACGGCAGCAGCAAGACGTAGGCCCGTCTGTGCTGGATTTGGCCCGGCGGGTTATCGATCAGAACCGTATTTATCGCCAGACAGTCTTTAGACCCGCTCTTAGCGTTGATACAAAGCTTTCCAATGACGGATCTTTCTCGGCGTGCTGCTTAAGCCTACCGATGAAAATCCACTCATATTCGGCCCAAAAAATTCGAATCGTTTTGGGTGATTTGCAGTCGAATACAACTTGATAGATTCTTGTTTCTCGCTGCTGAACGACGACGCATTGCTCATGGCAAACCAATACTCGTTGCCCTGGTTCCAGGGTCGGAGCATTCAGCGGAAGGCGCTTCTCAATTGCTGTTTTGCGCATGATGACTGCCGTCCTTAAAATTCAAAAACCTTACGCGTTGCATCAAAAGCAAGGGAGATCCGCTGTTGCGAGGCGCTCATCTGGAGCCTTTGCGCATGACGCCCTATGGGGTCTTCAACAATCACGCAAAACCGGCCGCAGGGTCGTGCACCTTTAAAGCCACGCCTTGGGCGGACCTCCTCGGCCCCTCGTGGCTCAGGTGCCTCGACAATCCTGCTCATGACTAGCCTCCAGCGGCTCATATGTGCATAATATTATCATGCAATGATAATAGAAAGGCAATCGACTCGCCCCTGCTTCAGACAGGGGCGAGGTCTTTTAATCAATTGCGGGGCGGCAAATACATGCATGAGAACAGCAATACGTGAGCGCTTGGAGACCCGTATGAAACGTGAGGACGTAAAAACCAAATACGCTGAAGGCATTCAGTTTGATACCCATTTGATTGCCAACCCGGCCAACACCCAGGAGTGGATCGTCTTCTTTAAAAAGGATGCAGGAAGAAGCTTCTTCCTAGTCAATGACAACGAAGAAATCGAACCCTTCCGGTACCTTGATGATTTGATTCATGAACTGCGAGAAATCGGTATCAAGGTTGCTGAAATTCACTTTTGAATTGTTTTCCTTGGAGTGTCGTCATGTCCGTCAAAATCGAGCAGCTGTCTAGCCAGAGTGAACCGCTATGGTCTGTGTGCATTGGAGCCAGGCGCATTCAATTTCGCAATGAGCAGGGTGCAAAAGATTACGCAGAAAAGCTAAAGGAGCGTATTGAAGCCCCGCACTCATTCCCTCGCACATTGTCGTCCGCCGACAAGCGCGATAGCAGCAAACAATAATATTTAATGAATTTCTATTAACGCTAACGTTACGACAACACAGTATTGCTACTTCCGTAGCGCGCCGTGGAACTTAGTCAGTCAAATTGATTTTCATGTTGCACAGCGCTCGACGGTGCAAGAACGCTGAGGGATGGCCGGATCGGCCCGTGGGGCATAAGAAGATTTAGCCCGGCAGGCTGCCCTCGGGGTACGTCAGCGTAGAACACACGCAGAAAATCGCCAGCTCGTAGTGAGCTGGCGAATCGGACGACGCGCGTGATTCCTGATGCGCTATTTAGCCACGCACGTAGGCCACCAAGGCGTCAGCGAACGACTCAGTGGTGCCGGCCCCGCCCATGTCGGCTGTCACTTGATCACGGGAGTTTTCCAGAACAGCGCGGATAGCGGTACGCACGCGTGTCCCCTTGTCCACCATGCCCAGGTAATCAAGCATGTCTGCGGCAGCCAACAACAATGCGCATGGGTTCGCGATGTTCTTGCCGGCGATGTCCGGCGCCGAGCCATGGACCGCTTCGAAGATGGCCGCATCGGCGCCGATGTTGGACCCCGGCGCCAAACCCAAGCCACCGACCAGGCCTGCGCACAAGTCTGAAAGGATGTCGCCAAACAGGTTGGTTGTGACGATGACATCAAATTGATGGGGATTCATCACCAACTGCATACAGGCGTTGTCGACGATCATCTCGTGGAATTCGATTTCCGGATAATCCGCCGCAACTTCACGCGCCACCTCAAGGAACAACCCGGAGCAAGACTTGATGATGTTGGCCTTGTGCACCGCGGTCACTTTTTTACGGCCTTTGCTACGAGCCAGCTCGAACGCGTACCGCACGATGCGTTCGGAGGCTGTGCGCGTTACGCGAATGCTCGCCAGAGCAACTTCGCCGTCCTCAGAAATACTTTGCCCTTCTGGCAGGTACGCCCCTTCGGTATTTTCGCGCACCGTGATGATATCGATATCTTCGAAGCGTGAACGAGTACCAGGGAAACTGATCGCCGGTCTGACGTTGGCGTAGAGATCGAAGTGGCGGCGAAGGTGAACGTTGATCGAGGAGAAGCCGCGGCCAATCGGCGTGGTCAGAGGGCCTTTGAGTGCGACACCGTGTTTGGCGATCGTCTCGATGGACACGGGCGGCATCAGTTGCCCATGCTGCTGCAAGGCCTCCAAACCGGCCTCAACGAAGTCATACTGAAGATTGCAGTCAAGAGCATCGAGTACGCGTAGCGTCGCTTGCATGATCTCGGGGCCGATGCCGTCACCCTTGATGATTGCGATGGTTTTGCTCATGGTCTCTTCCTTAACAGCGCTTTGTCAGCCTGCTGTTTTGATGGGGGCATTGAGACTGGTGTCACGAGTCTGCTGATAGGCATTGACTGTCTGACGGCTTTCACCGCGGCAGAGTGCCGTGTGTCATCCTCCGCGCCGTGACTGCGCAGGTCATCACGGATCAATTGACGAGCGACCTGAGTGGGTGTCAGCTCTCGCGTCGCACAAAACGGGCATGAACGCGGCTGCTACGAGCGAGCGCCCGGATCAAGCGTGCAGTCATTTGCTCCACCGATAACGCGCATAACATTAACATACAATGCTAATTCCACGTGGTGGAAAGCAGCGTTTTCCCGATGAGACAAAGGTCTTAGAACGCCTGTGCGTGGCAGGGCCAGGTCGCTTTTAGGCAGGCATAAAAGAAGACGAGTTGTGGCTCGGATCATTCAAGAACGGATGATCTTGCAAATGGCGGGCTGTCGATATTCAGGCGCTGCGGCGGCCGGATGTCCGCCGAGTGCGACAGCTGCCAACCGTGCAAAAGGTCGTGCAACTGCCGCACATCAGCCTGACGGACCTCCGCTTACAGCGGGTAGTGCGCCGGGTAATGCAGCTTCGCAACACCGGTGTCGATAGCGGCCTTGGCCACTGCGCCGGCGATTGCACCGAGCAGGCGAGCATCGAGTGCTTTGGGGAGAATGTAATCGCGCCCAAACTCAAGCTTATCGACATTGAATGCTTGCAGCACTTCCACAGGGGTTGGCTCTTTGGCCAATTGGCGCAGTGCTTCCACTGCCGCAATTTTCATCGCTTCGTTGATCCGGGTTGCCCGAACATCCAGGGTCCCGCGAAAGATGAACGGAAAGCCCAGAACGTTATTAACTTGGTTCGGGTAGTCAGAACGGCCGGTCGCCATGATCAGGTCATCACGTGTGGCCATGGCCAGTTCGTAGCTGATTTCAGGGTCGGGGTTTGAGCAGGCAAACACGATCGGCTTGGGAGCCATCGCCGCCAGCGCTTGCGCCGGAAGAAGATTGGCTCCAGACAGCCCCACAAACACGTCAGCACCGCTCATGGCTTCCATCAGCGTAAGAGGGCCACCGTCGTTAACGAATTGTGCTTTGTATGGGTTGAGGTCTTTGCGGGCGGAGTGGATGACACCGGTGCGATCGACCATGTACAGATTGCTTTTTTGCGCGCCAAGACTGAGCAGCAGGCGCATGCAGGCCGTGGCTGCGGCACCCGCGCCGAGGCAAACGATTCTCGCGTTCTCCAGCGTTTTGCCCTGAATCTCCAGCGCATTGAGCATACCGGCCGCAGTGACGATGGCGGTGCCGTGTTGGTCGTCATGGAAGACCGGGATGCTGCACAGCTCGATCAGGGCTTCTTCGATTTCAAAGCACTCAGGGGCTTTGATGTCTTCCAGATTGATGCCACCAAAGGTGTCAGCAATACGCACGACGGTGTCGATAAAGGCCTGGGAACTCTCAGCATTGACTTCGATATCGATCGAGTCGATGCCGGCAAAACGTTTGAACAGCAACGCTTTGCCTTCCATGACCGGCTTACTGGCCAAGGGGCCTAGATTGCCGAGGCCCAAAATGGCCGTACCGTTTGTGATCACGGCCACCAAATTGCCTTTTCCGGTAAAGCGATAGGCGTTCTCCGGGTCCCTCGCGATTTCGCGAACGGGCTCGGCTACGCCTGGGCTGTACGCCAGTGCGAGTTGGGCGGCGGTGTCGGCAGGCTTGGTCAGCGCAATGCCGATTTTTCCTGGGGTTGGGAATTCATGGTAATCCAGTGCAGCCTTTTTGAAGTCGGTAGTCATGCGAGCCCCTAATTAGACGTTGATTACAATCCTATGCTAACACTATTATAATGGAAGGCAATGAGGTCCTGAGCCACAGACCAGGGCCAAATTGCCGGTTTGAATGCTGCTGATGAAGGGGTTTATCAGCCGTCAGACTCACTCTATTGGCCCTAAGACTTCAGGGCGGGCCTGTATTTTTTGGCCAATAGAGCCCTCCTATGCTTGAACCCGTCTTAGGCCACCTTGTGTGGCCATTTTTTTTGCGCGCACGAATACCCAATGCGCCACGACCTAAGCGCGGCACATCGGAATTCAGGGGTTTCTCATTGCGTCTTGGGCGCTGACCCACGCACTTCGACAATCGCGCGAATGGAATTCAGGGAACAGGATGGGGGGGGTGTCGATTCTTTCTTTAACAGAGCTCAATCTTTACAGACATGATCAACCTTCCTGAGTGCAGCTGTCAGAAATGAACTTCGGCGGACTTGATACCCAACTCGCGAAGCTCATGGATCAGATCATCGAGGCGTCCAAATGACTCCACTTCCTCATTGTCATTGACCAGAAAATAGCTTCTCCCTGCATCCTTCTTGAACAGAATGATCCACTCGTGCGTGTTGGCCGGATTGGCTATCACGTGGGTGTCGAAGTGCATGCCTTCCCCGTGGTTGGTTTTGACATCTTCGCGTTTCATGCGGGGTCTCCGGGCATAGGGTTCAGCTCTCTGAGCACTGATTCTAGAGCGTCTCAGGTGTTGTGCCGAGGCTAGACCAATTGCTTTGCTATTATCACATCGTGTGAATAGTATGCACATGCCACCAAATCGAGGCTAGTCATGATTGCGATACGAGAAGCGTGGAAAGCGGGCTTGTTAGGGCGCGAGCACTGGCTTCGAAATATCGTCTCAGGGGTCATCGTCGGCGTCGTAGCGCTGCCCTTGGCCATGGCATTTGCCATCGCCTCCGGCGTCAAGCCGGAACAGGGGATCTACACGGCCATTGTGGGTGGCTTGCTGGTTTCGCTGTTCGGCGGAAGCCGGCTTCAGATTGCTGGCCCCACAGGGGCGTTCATCGTCATTCTGGCCAGCGTGACAGCCAAGTACGGCGTTGATGGCTTGCAGGTCGCGACAATGATGGCCGGGGCAATTCTATTACTGCTCGGTATCACCAAACTTGGCGCGCTCATCAAGTTCATCCCTGACCCCGTTATTGTTGGATTCACTGCCGGCATCGGGGTGATCATTTGGGTTGGCCAATGGAAAGATTTTTTGGGCTTGCCGAAAATCAGTGGCGAGCATTTCCACGAGCGGCTGTGGCACCTCATCCAGGCATTCCCCAGCCTTCATGTACCCACGACACTGTTAGCCCTGCTGAGCCTGGCACTGGTGATCCTCACACCCAGACTGCCCGGCGTAAAGCGCGTTCCTGGCCCACTGATCGCCATGGTCGTGGT
>NZ_JAKNRV010000459.1:0-3518 GCF_023072625.1 Pseudomonas emilianonis | reverse complement strand
TGATGCGATACAACAACGTCAGGCTCCATAGCTACAACGGCTACCGGTCGCCGGTAGCTATGGAGAAACTGGCGGCGTGAAACCTTAACTGGTGTCCAAAATTACTTGACCAGTTCAGCTTGCCCCCCGATGGCAGAGGGTCAGTCGATACATCCACAGCTGACCCACCGCTATCGGGGGCAAGCCCCCCTCCCACAGTTTGACCGTGTGAACCCAATCAAGTGTGGGAGGGGGCTTGCCCCCGATAAGCAAGCGACTCGGTCTTACTGGATTTCGTCAGGCTTGACGATCACCCAGTTCTTATCCGCCGTCACCGGCAACCCTTCCTTGGCTTGGGCGGCCGCGTGTTTGACCATCATGCCGTTGAGCTGGGTCATGTACTTATCTTTGCGGTTGACCCACAGGTGGACGCCGCCCTTGGCCACGTCCACATCGTGGAACAGCATGTAGCCGTCGCTGGTGGGCGTATCGCCGCCGACGATCACCGGCTTTTTCCATTCGTCGATGTAGGTCAGGATCGCGGCGTGCTTGCCGGCCATCCAGGTCGCCGGGGTCCACAGGTAGGGGGTCAATTCCAAACCGAGGTTGGCTTTTTCGTCGTATTTACCGGCCGTGATCTGCTTGCGCGCGGTGGTCAACTCGCCGGTCTTGCGGTCCTTGAGCAGGGTGCTCACGCCGATGACGTTCTGTGGTTTGACGTTGTAGCCGTACTTCGGATCGGCGGCGACCATACGCACCAGCTCTTCCGACGCGGCGGTCATCACATATACCTCGATGCCGTTTTCCATCAGCTTGTTGTACAGCTCGGCCTGGCCGGTGAAGACTTTCGGCGGTTGCACCTCGGAGTTCTTCACCACGTCGCCTTCGAAATAGCTGACTGGCACCGGCTTGCCGGAGGCCATCAACTCATCGACCTGGACCTTGAGCTCCTTGAGGGTAAAACCTGCAAACACCTGGGCCACCCATGGGTAGCAGACCATGTCGTCCACTTCGCACAGGCGATAGTAGTAGCTGAACAGACTTTCTTTATGGTCGGCGGTGTCTTTGAAGGGCATCAGTTTGAGCGACGGGTCGAGGCTGTCGCGGGTGATCAGGCCCTTGTTTTCCATGTAGGGCAGCAGGGATTCTTCGAGGTCGTAGCGGTAGCTGGTGTTGTCCATGTCGAACACCGCGAAGTTACCCTTGTTGGCGTTGGCGGCGATCATTTCGTTCAGTTGCTTGGCGGCCGGCGCCGGCCAGTGTTTCAACTCGGTGGCGGCGAACGCCTGGCTGGCGAGCCCGAGGCAGAATGCGGCGGATACGAGTAGTTTCGGCGCGAGCTTCATAGGCGTTGTCTCCCTGAGTGAAAGACATCGACGCTAACAAATCCCTGTGACAGTTTTCGTCCGGGCACGACCGCTTGCGTTCTGATTCCGCCATTGCCATGCGCCAGAGCGCCAACCACTTATTCCAAAAACGACAGACACCATTCCATATCGGTATTAAATCAATATATATCAAGCTGTTAGGCTTTCCGGTTCGCAATCGCAGGCTCACGCGATTGGCAGCACTCTCAACGGAGCCAGACACGCCGCCTGGGCATCCCGCACGCCATCGCCGGTTTCGCCGCCTCGTTCGGCGCGACCATCGGCCAGAACGGTTGCGCCGGTCTCTATCCGGCAATGCTCGCGGTGATGGTCGCGCCGACAGTCGGCATCAACCCGCTGGACCCGCTGTGGATCGCAACCCTGGTAGCGATTGTGACCTTGAGTTCGGCAGGCGTTGCCGGCGTGGGCGGTGGCGCGACGTTTGCCGCGCTGATCGTGCTGCCGGCGATGGGCTTGCCGGTGTCACTGGTGGCGCTGCTGATTTCCGTGGAGCCGCTGATCGACATGGGCCGTACTGCGTTGAACGTGAACGGTTCGATGACGGCGGGGGCGATTACCAGCCAGATCATGCAGCAGACGGATAAAGAACGGCTGAATGCGGATGAGCATGCCGAGTTGGCGTAGGCTTAACGACTAGACCTGTGGCGAGGGAGCTTGCTCCCGCTGGAGTGCGAAGCGCTCCCAAGATTTTTGGGGCCGCTGCGCAGCCCAGCGGGAGCAAGCTCCCTCGCCACAATAAGCGCGCCAAACCTTTAGGCTTTTTCCCACACCTCGAAGCTGTACGCCGGCTTATCACCTTCGGCTGGGTTCTGCAGATTGGAAACCAACTTCCACTGGTTCTCATCAAACGCCGGAAACCACGCATCCCCTTCCGGGCTCAGCGCCACCCGCGTCAGGTACAGGCGATCCGCCTGTTCAAGCCCTTTCGCATACAATTGCGCGCCGCCGATCAGCATCAGCTCATCCACGCCCTGTTCCAGCGCCCAGGCTTCAGCCCGCGCCACGGCGGTATCAAGCGACGGAAAAACTTCCGCACCTTCCAGCGCAAGATCGGTCTGACGGCTGACCACAATGTTCAAGCGCCCCGGCAGCGGTCGGCCCAGGGAGTCCCAGGTCTTGCGCCCCATGATGATCGGCTTGCCGAGCGTGGTGGCCTTGAAATATTTGAAATCCCCCGGCAAATGCCAGGGCATGCTGTTGTCGACGCCGATCACACGGTTTTCACCGAGGGCTGCGATCAGGCTTAAAGGGAGAGTTTTTTTCATGGCGACGAGAATACCAGAGCCACGCGAAGCGTACCCCAACCGGCTGCACAGCGGTTATGCTCCAGGCTCACTGACACAACAGGACGGCGCGTGACTGCACTGACCCCCCTGCAAAAACTCTGGCTGACGGAAACCGTGCGCCTGCGCGAAGAACACGCCGGCCCGCTGGAAGACCTGGAAGCCAATCGCCTGGCCCGCACGGCCGGCGGCGACGTGCACAGGATCGTTGGGGATGGTCACAGGGGAACTCCTTGAAATGGAAAACAGCGCCGGGCCGCCCCTGGATGACGGCCGGTCCCGGCGTGTAGCGCGAGGTGTTCTACAGCCCAAACAGCCGGGCGGCATTGCCGTAGAGGACGTTGTCGAGCACCTCGGGTTTGAAACCCAGGCGCAGGACATCCTCGATGGATTGACGAATCGGGCGGAACGGATAGGACGAGCCGAACAGCAACTGCTCTGCCAGAAAGCCGTTGGCCGCTTGCACGTAGGCATCGCTGCCGGGCTGGAACAGGTACATGTCCGGCACCAGGTAGACGTTCGGGTAGCGAAACGCCACGCCGAGCGCTTGCTGCACGTTGGGCCAGTAGCCGTGGTAGCAGACGATCGACAGCTGCGGGAACGCCCGGGCGACCTTGGCCAGGTGTTCGGGGTTGTTGAAGGCGGGGTCCGGGGTGGTCGGCCCGCTCATCAGAAACAGCGGAATGCCGTGCGCCTGCAAATGCTCGTAGATCGGCCAGTACAGCGGGTCATCCGGCTGCCTGGCCGGTTCGCCAAACCCCGGCTCCAGGTCGATCCCGGCCAGGCCCAGCGCCGAGATGGTGCGCTCGATCTCGCCCAGCGCGCCGTCGATACCTTGCAGCGCCGGGTCGATGCTGGCGATGCCGAG
>NZ_JAKNRV010000458.1:0-3522 GCF_023072625.1 Pseudomonas emilianonis | reverse complement strand
CCCATCAGTGTGAAGTCGCGACCCTATGCGCCGAACTGGCCGAGTTGCTGGAATGCTGCGGCCAGCCAGCAGCAGCGCAGGACCTGCACACGGAAGTGGAACGGGTGATCCAGGCCACGGCGGCCAAGGGGTGTCATCAGCTCATTCGCGATGGCGCGGTGTTGGTGGAAACCATCGAGCACATTCTTGAAGGTTTGCGCGGGTGGCAGGCGCTGTCGCGTCCGGCCCCGCTGCCGGTGACCCATCCGCTGGTTGCACTGCTGCACGCGGCGCCGCACACCAGCGAAGCCTTGGCGATTGCCAGCGGGCGGCCGTTGTCCCAGGTGCTGGCGACACTCACCGAGTTGGAGCTGGAAGGCCAGGTGGTCTGCGAAAGCGGGCGCTGGCTCGCGCGCTGCTAGGTTTTGTAACGAAGATCGGTAAACTGCGCAGAGCTTTAGTCCGGAGAGTGAGCAATGGTCAACAGGTGGCGTGTGCTGGAAGCCGCACGAGAAATTCGCGCAGGCGCGGTGATTGCCTATCCAACCGAGGCGGTCTGGGGCCTGGGCTGTGACCCGTGGAACGAAGCGGCGGTGGACCGGCTGCTGGCGATCAAGAACCGCTCGGTGGATAAGGGCCTGATCCTGGTCGCGGATAATATCCGCCAGTTCGATTTTCTCTTCGAAGACTTCCCGCAAGACTGGATCGACCGCATGGCCAGCACCTGGCCGGGGCCGAATACCTGGCTGGTGCCTCATCAGAACCTGTTGCCCGAATGGGTCACGGGGGTGCATGACACCGTGGCGCTGCGGGTCAGCGACCATCCGCTGGTGCGCGACCTGTGCTCATTGGTCGGGCCGTTGATTTCCACCTCGGCCAACCCCCAGGGCCGCCCGGCCGCCCGCACGCGGATTCGCGTCGAGCAGTACTTCCGTGGCCAGGTCGATCTGGTGTTGGGTGGCGCCCTTGGTGGGCGCAAGAACCCAAGCCTGATCCGCGACCTGGTGACGGGTGAGGTTTTGCGGCCGTCGTGATTTTGCACGGTTAAACCGCCTATGTGGTGAGGGAGCTTGCTCCCGTTGGCCTGCGTAGCAGGCCCAGAACCGGCGAACGTGTTCTATCTGGAAAACACCTTTGTTGGTTTTGGGGCCGCTTCGCGGCCCAACGGGAGCAAGCTCCCTCGCCACAGGGATCAGTCAAGGCAACAGAATGGTCGACCCCGTGGTGCGCCGCCCCGACAACTCGGTCTGCGCCTTGGCCGCGTCCTTCAGCGAGAAGCGCTGATTGATATCGATGCGCACCTTGCCGCTCTTGATCATCGAGAACAGATCATCGGCCATTGCCTGCAAGTCCTTGGGGTTGCTGGCGTAGGTCGCCAGGGTCGGCCGGGTGACATACAGCGAGCCCTTGGCCGCCAGAATCCCCAGGTTCACCCCGTCCACCGCACCCGAGGCGTTGCCGAAACTCACCACTAACCCGCGTGGCGCCGCGCAGTCCAGCGAGGTCAGCCAGGTGTCCTTGCCGACGCCGTCGTACACCACCGGGCATTTCTTGCCGTCGGTCAATTCCAGCACGCGCTGTGCGACGTTTTCCTTGCTGTAGTCGATGGTTGCCCAGGCGCCGAGGGATTTGGCCACAGCGGCTTTTTCCGGCGAACTGACCGTGCCGATCAGCTTCACGCCCAGGGCCTTGGCCCACTGGCAGGCCAGGGAGCCCACGCCACCGGCTGCGGCGTGGAACAGAATGGTTTCGCCGCCCTTCAACTCGTAGGTCTGGCGCAGCAGGTATTGCGTGGTCAGGCCCTTGAGCATCGCGCCGGCGGCTTGTTCGAAGCTGATGTCGTCTGGCAGGTGAACCAGGTTCGCGGCAGGCAATACGTGCAGTTCGCTGTAGGCACCCAACGGGCCACTGCCGTAGGCCACGCGGTCGCCGACCTTGAATTGGCTGACTTCACTGCCCACGGCGTCGACCACCCCAGCGCCTTCCGCGCCCAGGCCCGATGGCAAGGCCGGCGGCGCGTACAAGCCGCTGCGGAAGTAGGTATCGATGAAGTTCAGGCCAATGGCCGCGTTACGCACCCGAACCTGCTGTGGGCCTGGTTCTGCTGGCGTGTAGTCCACATACTCAAGCACCTCGGGGCCGCCATGGGCGCTGAACTGGATACGTTTGGCCATCTGCACTTCTCCTGGGTTCGAATTCGGGTAGCCCCCTATCGGACTCCTTAGCTTGATCTTCGTCAACTGCGACGGACCTGAGTGCGGTGGTATCCTGTGCGCCCATTTGCCGCCGACGCCCAATGGCCTCGCGTAGCTTTGCCCGATTCAAGGTGATGCCATGACTACCCGCACCGAGGCTGTTAAAGCCTATCTGCTTGATCTGCAAGACCGTATTTGCAGCGCCCTGGAAACCTTCGAGACGGACACTCGCTTTATCGAAGACGCCTGGACCCGGCCTGCCGGCGGCGGCGGTCGCACCCGTGTGATCGAAAACGGGGCGGTGATCGAAAAAGGCGGCGTCAACTTTTCCCACGTGTTTGGCAGCGGCCTGCCACCGTCCGCCAGTGCGCATCGCCCTGAATTGGCCGGGCGCGGGTTTGAAGCCCTGGGGGTGTCGTTGGTGATTCACCCGCACAACCCGCATGTACCGACTTCCCACGCCAACGTGCGCTTTTTCATCGCTGAAAAGGAAGGTGAAGAGGCGGTGTGGTGGTTCGGCGGTGGCTTCGACCTCACGCCCTACTACGCCAACGAAGACGACTGCATCCACTGGCACCGTGTGGCCGAGCAGGCCTGCGCGCCGTTCGGCGCCGACGTTTATGCGCGCTACAAGGCCTGGTGCGACACCTACTTCCATATCAAGCATCGCAACGAACCGCGCGGCATCGGTGGCCTGTTCTTCGATGACTTGAACGAGTGGGACTTCGACACCTGCTTCGCCTTCATCCGTGCCATCGGCGATGCGTACATCGACGCCTACCTGCCGATCGTGCAGCGCCGCAAGGCGCAGGCCTATACCGAACAGCAGCGCGAATTCCAGGAATTCCGCCGTGGTCGTTACGTTGAGTTCAACCTGGTCTACGACCGTGGCACCTTGTTCGGCCTGCAATCGGGCGGGCGTACCGAGTCGATCCTGATGTCGCTGCCGCCCCAGGTGCGCTGGAGCTACGACTGGAAAGCCGACGTCGGCAGCGAAGAAGCACGCCTCACCGACTACTTCCTGCAAGACCGCGACTGGCTCGGCGTGGCTGCGCCCAAGGCGGCGGTCTGATGGACCGTTATGTGGTGTTCGGCAACCCCATCGGCCACAGCAAGTCGCCGTTGATTCACCGCATGTTCGCCGAACAGACCGGCGAGCAACTGGACTACAGCGCTCTGCTGGCGCCGCTGGAGGACTTCATCGGGTTTGCCCGTGAGTTTTTTCAGCAAGGCCGTGGCGCCAACGTCACGGTACCGTTCAAGGAAGACGCCTACCGCCTGGCCGACACCCTCACCGCACGCGCCAGCGAGTATGCGGTCAAGGGCCACGGCAGCGCGGACATGGCGC
>NZ_JAKNRV010000457.1:0-3540 GCF_023072625.1 Pseudomonas emilianonis | reverse complement strand
CGACGTCGGCCTCGCCTGGCGCCGTGGCACGGCGCGGCCGGCGCTGGTCGACCCGTTCCTGACCGTGGCGCGGGAACAGCCCCATCCACGCAAGCCATCTATTTAATCGAATGCTGCATTCAGTATTTAGTATTTGTTGGCCTCGCGTCTGACCTCTAGTCTCGGTACATCCATGAGAGAAGGTCGGGCGCCTTGTAAGAGAACGCCCATGACCGCACAAGAAAAGAGATCGCGAAAAATGTCCGCTGCGCCCACCCCGCTGCTCACTGCGTTGCTGATCGACGGCGAACTGGTCCAGGGCCAGGGCTTTGTCGAACCGATTCTCAACCCAGCCACGGGTGAAGTGCTGACCCAGATCGCCGAAGCCAGCACCGAACAGGTCGAAACCGCCATCCTTGCGGCCCACCGCGCATTTGCCGGCTGGTCACGCACCACGCCGCAGCAACGTTCGAACATTCTGCTGGGCATCGCCGACGCCATCGAACACCAAGCCGACTACCTGGCCCGCCTGGAATCCCTGAACTGCGGCAAGCCGTTGCACCTGGCGCGCCAGGATGACTTGAGCGCCACCGTCGATGTGTTCCGCTTCTTTGCCGGCGCCGTGCGCTGCCAGACCGGCCAGCTCAGCGGCGAATACCTGCCGGGCTACACCAGCATGGTGCGGCGTGATCCGATTGGCGTGGTGGCCTCGATTGCACCGTGGAATTACCCGCTGATGATGGCCGCGTGGAAGATCGCCCCGGCCCTGGCCGCCGGCAATACCCTGGTGTTCAAGCCGTCGGAACACACGCCACTGTCGATCCTCGCCCTGGCCCCGGCCCTCAGCCAATTGTTGCCACGTGGGGTGATCAACATTCTGTGTGGCGGCGGCGAAGGCGTCGGCAGCCATCTGGTCAGCCACCCGAAGGTGCGCATGGTGTCGTTGACCGGCGATATCGTCACCGGGCAAAAAATCCTGCAAGCCGCGTCGAAAACCCTTAAACGCACGCACCTGGAACTGGGCGGCAAGGCGCCGGTGATCGTGTGTAACGACGCCGACCTGCAAGCCGTGGTCGAAGGCGTGCGCACCTACGGTTACTACAACGCCGGCCAGGACTGCACTGCCGCGTGCCGCATCTACGCCCAGGCGGGGATTCACGACAAATTGGTCGCCGACCTGGGTGCGGCGGTCAGCAGCCTGCGCTTTGCCGGCAAGCGCGACGCCGACAATGAGCTTGGCCCGTTGATCAGCACGCGCCAGCGCGACCGCGTCGCCAGTTTTGTCGAACGCGCCCTCGGCCAGCCGCATATCGAGCGAGTCACCGGCGCCGCCGTGCATTCCGGCGCGGGTTTCTTTTATCAGCCGACCTTGCTCGCTGGCTGCAAACAAAGTGATGAAATCGTCCAGCGCGAAGTGTTCGGCCCGGTGGTCACCGTGACCCGCTTCGACGAACTGGAACAGGCGGTGGACTGGGCCAACGACTCCGAATACGGCCTGGCCTCGTCGGTGTGGACCGAGAACCTGGACAAGGCGATGCAGGTGGCGGCGCGCCTGCAATACGGCTGCACCTGGATCAACAGCCATTTCATGCTGGTCAGCGAAATGCCCCACGGCGGCTTGAAGCGCTCCGGGTATGGCAAAGATCTGTCCAGCGATTCGCTACAGGACTACAGCGTGGTGCGGCACATCATGGCCCGCCACGGCCAGCACCTTTAAAACAACAACTAAGCTCATGCGTCACCGGCTGCAAAAAACTGCCCCGACCATAATTAAAGAAGAGGGATTCCCCATGTCCGCGCATAAGACCGCACTGCTCAGTGCCCTGACCACCGCGCTGCTGGCCAGCGCCAGCCTGCAGGCCGCCGAACCGCTCAAGGCGGTAGGTGCCGGCGAAGGCCAGTTGGATATCGTCGCCTGGCCCGGCTATATCGAACGTGGCGAAAGCGACAAAGCCTACGACTGGGTCACAGGTTTCGAGAAGGAAACCGGCTGCAAGGTCAATGTGAAAACCGCCGCCACCTCTGACGAAATGGTCAGTTTGATGGCCAAGGGCGGTTACGACCTGGTCACCGCGTCAGGCGATGCGTCGCTGCGCTTGATCGGCGGCAAGCGGGTGCAGCCGATCAACACCGCGTTGATCCCCAACTGGAAGAACATCGACCCGCGCCTGAAAGATGCGCCGTGGTACGTGGTCGGCCAGCAAACCTACGGTACTCCGTACCAGTGGGGGCCGAACGTGCTGATGTACAACACCAACGTGTTCAAGACTGCGCCCACCAGTTGGAACGTGCTGTTCGAGGCGCAGAACCTGCCGGATGGCAAGCCGAACAAAGGCCGCGTGCAAGCCTATGACGGCCCGATCTACATCGCCGATGCGGCGCTGTACCTCAAGTCGACCAAACCGGAACTGGGCATCCAGAGCCCCTATGAACTGACCGAAACCCAGTACAAAGCCGTGCTCGAAGTGCTGCGTGCGCAGCAACCGTTGATCCACCGCTACTGGCACGACACCACCGTGCAGATGAGTGACTTCAAGAACGAAGGCGTGGTCGCCTCCAGCGCCTGGCCGTATCAGGTCAACGGCCTGATCAACGAGAAACAGCCGATTGCCTCGACCATTCCCAAGGAAGGCGCTACCGGCTGGGCCGACACCACCATGCTGCACAGCGAGGCCAAGCACCCGAACTGCGCCTACAAGTGGATGGACTGGTCGCTGCAGCCGAAGGTCCAGGGCGATGTCGCCGCCTGGTTTGGCTCCCTGCCGGCGGTGCCGGCGGCCTGCACCGGCAGCGAATTGCTCGGCGCCGAGGGTTGCAAGACCAACGGTTTCGACCAGTTCGACAAGATCGCCTTCTGGAAAACCCCGCAGGCTGAAGGCGGCAAGTTCGTGCCGTACAGCCGCTGGACCCAGGATTACATCGCGATCATGGGCGGGCGCTAAGGCCCTTACAGTCGACGCCGGCCCCTGTGGGAGGGGGCTTGCCCCCGATAGCGGTGTGTCAGTCGACAGATGTGTGTCTGATGTACCGCTATCGGGAGCAAGCCCCCTCCCACAGGGCTGATCGCATTCACAGATGTTTTGACTTTTCAGAAGTCCAGGCCGGGCCGCTGCGACGACCCGCGCCTTTTTGGAGCACCGCACCATGACGCTTGCAGTCCAATTCACCCACGTTTCCCGTCAGTTCGGCGAAGTGAAAGCCGTTGACCGGGTTTCCATCGATATCCAGGACGGCGAGTTCTTTTCCATGCTCGGCCCTTCCGGCTCGGGCAAGACCACCTGCCTGCGCCTGATCGCCGGGTTCGAGCAGCCGAGCGCCGGCTCGATCCGTATTCACGGCGAGGAAGCCGCCGGCTTGCCGCCCTATCAGCGTGACGTCAACACCGTATTCCAGGATTACGCGTTGTTCCCCCACATGAATGTGCGCGACAACGTGGCCTACGGCCTGAAAGTCAAAGGCGTGGGCAAGACCGAGCGCCTCAACCGCGCTGAAGAAGCCCTGGCCATGGTCGCCCTCGACGGCTACGGCGAGCGCAAGCCGGTGCAGCTCTCCGGCGATCAG
>NZ_JAKNRV010000456.1:0-3545 GCF_023072625.1 Pseudomonas emilianonis | reverse complement strand
CGGTCATGGCGGTCGAGGAGCGCTGGCCGAGTCGAGCCCGCTTGGGGCAAATGTTCGGTTGCACCGAGGCGCTGCCTGGCATCCTGGCGAGCCTGGTGCATGAAGCCGAGCTCGATCTGCATGCACTGGCCCAGGCCACCGACTGCCTGCAAGCGCAGACAACGGTCGAGCACTTGCATCGATTGATCGGCAGCGTGGCGTTCTTCGGCGCCACACCGCTGGAGGTGCGCGGTCACCAGTTGATCGAGGCGATCAATCGCGATGGGGTGGCCGTACACCTTGAGCACTTGCTTGCATTGCGCCGCGACTTGATCGGGTATTTGAAGTATTTGTCGCTGCTAGGAAATGGATGACAGCTATAGGCGATGACTTCTGTAGGTCGTCAGAGTGAGCAATTTCTTTTTTTTCTGTGGGGCAAAATCCTGCTCCCATAGATTGCTGGGCTATCTGCCATTACGGCTGTGCGGGGCGGTTGTTGCTGATCCGATCCGGGAGTACTTTGCGCGGATTCAAGTTGCCATCATGGTGGTGCTCATGCTTCGCGTAATTATTGCTGACGATCATCCCATCGTGCGTATCGGGCAGAAAGTGGTGATAGAAGCCAACGGCCGGTGCAAAGTCGTCGCCGAGGCCGACGGCCCGGATCAGTTGCTGGCGCTGATGGACAGCACACCGTGCGACATCCTGGTGACGGACTTCGCCATGCCGGGTAACCAGCAAGCCGACGGCTATGGCTTGCTGGGCCTGATGCGGCGCCGGCATCCGGACTTGCCGGTGATTCTGGTGACCATGTTTGCCAACGTCGCCACATTGCGCGAATCGTTTGCCCAGGGCGCCCGGGCGATCCTGGCCAAAAGCGCGTCGGCCCGCGAACTGCCCCTGGCGATTGCCGCCGTCATTGAAGGGCGCACCTTCGTCAGCGAATGTTTGCGTGCGCAACTGGCCGAGGCCGGGACGGGCGATCAGCAAGCCGTGCCGCAGTTGTCCGGCAAGGAGCGCGAAGTGGTGCGCATGCTCGCCAGCGGCATGACCGTCAGCCAGATCGCGGCGCGGGTCAACCGCAGCATCTCGACCATCAGCAAGCAGAAAAGCACCGCGATGACCCGGCTGTGCATTTCCACCGATGTGGATCTGTTCGCCTACGCCCGCAGCAGTGGCATGGTGCCCTGAGCCCGCAGCGGTCAGCGGCTTATTTACCCGGCGAATGTTGGTAGCCTTGGCGCTGCGGGCGGCTTATCGTGCGCTATCTTTTCGACGCCAGCGGAGCCTGCCCATGAGTGATGCCCATAACGCCCTGATCAGCGAGTTCTACCACGCGTTCCAGCGCCTTGATGCGCAAGCCATGGCCGCCTGCTACACCGACGACGTGGTGTTCAGCGACCCGGCGTTCGGCGAACTGCGCGGGCGTGATGCCGGGGATATGTGGCGCATGCTCACCACGCGGGCCAAGGATTTTTCCCTGAGCTTCGACCACGTGCGCAGTGATGACAGCACCGGCAGCGCGCATTGGGTGGCGACGTACCTGTTCAGCGCGACCGGCAACACGGTGGTCAACGACATCGGCGCGCGCTTCGTGTTTCGCGACGGCAAGATCTGCGAACACCACGACCACTTCGACCTGTGGCGCTGGTCGCGCCAGGCCCTGGGCATCAAGGGGTTGCTGCTGGGCTGGTCGCCCGCGCTGAAAAACGCCGTGCGCGCCCAGGCGCTCAAAGGCCTGAGGGCATTTCAGGCGAGTCGTTGATAAGATTGGCGCTCCTCTGGTTTGCCGAATCGACCCGTGACTGATCTTTCTGAAGCCAAACCCTGGTTCGTTTACCTAGTGCGTGCCGCCAACGGTTCGCTGTATTGCGGCATCAGCAATGACCCGGTGCGCCGGTTTGCCTCCCATCAAAGCGGCAAGGGCGCGCGGTTTTTCCTCTCCAGCCCGGCCGTCGCGCTGGTGTACACCGAGCAGTGCGCCAGCAAAGGCGAGGCGCTGCGCCAGGAGCGCCTGATCAAAAAATTGAAGAAGAGCGCCAAGGAGTGCCTGGCGGCGAGTGGCGCATTGATCTGATTGATGGGCGCCTATCTCACCCCTGCGCAGTTTTGCAGGCTAAGCTGACCGCTCATTTCATTGAGCGGAGCCTGGTATGTCTGAATTGATCCTGCACCACTACCCGCAGTCGCCTTTCGCTGAAAAAGCCCGCCTGCTCCTGGGCTTCAAGGGCTTGTCCTGGCGCTCGGTGCTGATCTCGCCGGTGATGCCCAAGCCGGACCTGGTGGCCCTCACCGGCGGCTACCGCAAGACCCCGGTGCTGCAGGTCGGCGCCGATATCTACTGTGACACGGCACTGATCGCCCACCGCCTGGAGCAGGAAAAAGCCGGGCCGGCGCTGTTTCCCCAAGGCCTGGAACTGGTCACCCAGGGTTTCGCCGCCTGGGCCGATTCGGTGGTGTTCGCCCATGCCGTGGCGTTGGTGTTCCAGCCTGAATCCCTGGCGGCCAAGTTCGCCAAAGTCCCGCCCGAAATGCTCAAAGTGCTGGTGGCCGACCGCGCCAAGCTGTTCAGCGGCGGCACCGCTGCCCGCCTGCATGTGGAGCAAGCCAAGCATCAATGGCCGGCGATCATCAGCCGTATCGACCAGCAATTGCAGCACCAAGAGGGCGATTTTCTGTTCGGTGAGCCGTCGATTGCCGACTTTGCCCTGGCCCATCCGCTATGGTTCCTCAAAGGCTCGCCGGTGACCGCGCCGTTGGTCGACGCGTATCCCGCCGTCGCCACCTGGCTCGACCGGGTACTGAGCTTTGGTCATGGCACCGCCGCCGAGATGAGCACCGAGCAAGCCCTGGACGTGGCGCGTCATGCCACCCCGGCGGCGTTGCCCGATGAAGTGTTCGAGGATTTGAATGGCTTCACGGCCGGCCAGCCGGTGAACATTGCGGCCACCGACTACGGCACCGACCCGGTGGCCGGTGAGTTGCTATTTGCCGGCCGCGAAGAACTGATCCTGCGCCGTACCGACGAACGCGGCGGCACCGTGCATGTTCACTTCCCGCGCTTGGGTTTTTGCATTCAGGCGCAATAAATCCAAATTATTTTCAACCTGAGGTGAGGTAAACCCAGCGCCCATCCGTGTAGTGTTTGAAACTGCGACTAATTCGCATTAACAGCGTTTATCTACACGGATTCTCACAGCATGAAATCGACGGCGGGCGGTTGGGTTAAACAGTGGCTGGGAGCCTCGGTCTTGACGGTATCGGGGCTGGCGCTGCTGCCTCTGAGTGTGGCGCAGGCGCAGGAACAACAAAGCGCCCAGTTCAACTTTGCCCTGGCGGCCAAGCCGCTGCCCCAGGCGCTCAGCGATTTCAGCCGGGTCACCGGGCTCAGCGTGATCTATACCGACGAAGCCCCTTACGGTCTCAACGCCCCGGCCGTCAGCGGTCAGATGAGCGCGACCCAGGCCCTGCAACGCCTGTTGGGCGGCTCCGGTTTTACCTTCCGCCAGATCGACGCCCGCACCCTGGCCCTGGAGCCCGTGCCTAGCGACGGCGCGCTGAACCTG
>NZ_JAKNRV010000455.1:0-3550 GCF_023072625.1 Pseudomonas emilianonis | reverse complement strand
ACCGGACGTTGCCGGGAAAGGCTGGCCGGCGCCGGCAGCGCAATGGTCTGCGGCCAATGCGGGGTCACCTGCACCTGGGTGTTAGGTGCGAGCAAGGTGACCAATGCGGCGATGCCTTCAGCATTACGCGTGGGCAGACGCATCACACCGAGCAAGGCCAGAAAGCGCGAGACCGGCGTGCCGACCTGTTGCGCGGTGCCGGGAATGCCCAGGCCGATCAAGCCCAGCAGGCACTGCGAGGTGGCATCGGTGCCGCCCGCTTCGAACGTCGCCGGGTAGGAGTATTTGCGCCAGATCCGGTAGAACTGGGTGAATATCCGGTGATTGAAAATATCGAGGAAGGCTTCCAGCGCCGCATGCCCTTCCCGACGCTGCGCGATGTCGTCCAGATACACGGTCGGCATCGGCGAATCGACGCCGTACAACCCGAGCAAGCGGGTGCGTACCGTCGCCGCACGCTCCGGGTGTGCTTCATCGATTTCAATCGACTTCAACTCGCCGGCCGGAAAGCCCATGCCCGGATCGGGCCGAAAGCGCACGGCGTCATCCGCCGGGTGCGCGGTACTGCCCAGGGGTGGGTGACCGGGCAAGGCCTGTTCCAGTAACTGGCAAAAACGCTGCAGATTGGCCTCGGCCACCTGCCCTTGCAAGGCGTCCAGCAAACCGCTGGCGTTCAGCCGGGAATACGCTGACTGTGATTCTCGTTCCATCGCAGGCACTTTCCAGTAGGTTGCAGGATCAGCGTGAGCTGGGTGTACAAATGAATGTCGGCATACAAGGCGAAGAAGCGATTGAGCATCTCGCCGAACAGGCTGATGTCGCCTTCCCCTGAAAAACCATTGGCATCGAGGGTGATTTCGATATCCACCCCGCGTAGCAAAAAGCCTTTCTCGAAACGCTGGACCACGTGATGACGGACCTCGACGATCGCCGCCAGACGACGACGGTTGAGCTCGCTGCCCGTCCAGTCGTACAGAGCCAATGTGCCGCGCAACACTTCGGCGTTGTCGAGCATCGGCAGGAAGTTCGAGCCCAGGTGGCTCAGGACCCGCCAGTGAAAGCGGTCGCGGTTCGGTGGGTAGCATGGCAAGCTCGGCGCGCACAGGTTGCGCACGCGCAAACCGGTCTGGGTGGTTTGCACCAGCGTATCGAGCAACGTGCTTTGCAGCGCCTTGCGCGGCAACTGGCCGTGGGTGCCGGTCAGGCGCAACGACAGGCTTTCGCTGTTGCGCAGCCGGTCCTTATCGAAGCCGTCACCGCCCAGGATCAGCCAGGTGTCATGCAAGCCATTGGCGGCGCGCTTGAGGCGCGTATGAAAGTAGCGCTCGGGAGCATCGTCGCGCAGCATGCCGCCCTTATGGCGAAAGCTGCTGAACGGCACGTAGTCATGGCGCACGGCGTTTTTTGACGAGGTGACCTGATCGACCGAATAAATTTCAGTATGACCGTCCTGCAAGCGCATTGGCCGTAGCAGGTAGTCGGTTTGTAACGGCGCCAGCGTCAGCGGGTCAGCCTCCAGCGCAAACAGATTGATCACCGGCACGGCATGCAGGCGAATATGTTCGCTGCTCACACTGAATTCCTTTGGCCATGCTTCACGCAGCACCACGTCCAGTTCGAACCAAGGCACATCAGCGCTGATGCTCAAATGTTCCAGGCCACAGAGGGTTACGAACATGAATTTCTCGCGAAAGGTGAAGTACTCCAGCAGCAACTGATAACCGCTGAACGCACTGTCACCCTTGGGCCACAGCCGATCCTCATCAGCAAACCCCTTGGGCGCAAAATGGCCGTCCAATGCCTGGCGCTCGTGCTGCTCCGGCAGGCGCACGTACAACGCCTGGGTGTTCAGCGTCAGCGCATGGTGCAAGGCGCTGGCCAGCGGTGCATCGGCACTCAGGTAAAGCGGCAGGCGGCTCAGCTCGATCTGGCTCCAGTCCGTCAACGCGCCGCAGGCAAAGCGCAGGCGCAACAGCGAGCGACCGTCCGGCTCGTAGGCCAGTCGCACCGACTCCAGGGCCAGCGGCTGCAACGTCAGATCCTGAGTGGTGGTGTAACGACAACGGGTGCGTTGCGGACCAATGGGTTGGGATAACACCTCGAAACCCTTGCCGACCAACTCGCTACGTTTCATCTGCGCGAGCTCAGGGACAAACTCGACAACCGACAGCGAAGGAATGGTGCGCAAATAGTGAGGCCAGAGCAGGCTGACCAGCCCCTCGGTCAACTCCGGTAAATCATCGTCGAGCTTCTCGCGCAGGCGCCCCATCAAGAACGCAAAGCCTTCGAACAGGCGCTCCACATAGGGGTCTTGCGCGCCCGGTTTGTCCAGGTTGAGCTGCGCCGCCCGATCCGGGAACGCTTCGGCGAATTCCTTGCCGGCTTCGCGCAGGTAACGCATTTCGGCGTCGTAGTAGCGCAGGGTTAAATTGTCCATGCTCACAGATAGATTCCTGATGAATGAGGGTTAGCCGCAGAGCACGGCGGCGCATACCGGGTCGATGGCGACCAACGCCGCCAACAGTGCTTCGGTGCGCCGGGCGAGCGTGGGTTTGTCTGCATCGGTGCGCTGCGCTTTCAGACGCAAGAGCTTGAGCAGCCGGGCCTTGACCTCGAAATTCAGCTCCGGCTCCCAGTCCGCCAGCGCGTGGTGCTGCGCGGTAGCGTCCAGTTCGGCCAATACGTGCATGGCCAAGTCGCCCTTGCCGTATTGCTCGGCTACACGCGCCATCAGCAGGCGCAGCAACCAGCGTTGGCGCCCGGTCTGCATGCCCGGCCGGGCCGCCAGCCAACCGAGCGCCATGTCCACGCCCTCTCTGTCGGCCTGGGCCACTGCCTCGTCCTCCAGCGACAAGATCTCGGCATCGCTCGTGGTCAGCACCGTCTTCGGTGCCGGTAGCCATTGCTGCGTGCGGTTGCCACTGACGTGCTGGGTGATCCAATCGCGGGTGGTTTCATCGGCGAAGGGCGTGCCGTCGTTCCAGCGCAACAGTTCCAGCCCGGGCAAGCGCTCGAGGAACATACCCAAGTCACGCTTGATGATGTCCGCCCAGCCATCTTGTGGTGCGGGTTGTTTACTCAGCGCCTGGTACAAGTACCACTGCAAATCCAGCCAGAAGTGGTTCACGCCCTCGGCGTACATTCGTTCGACCTGATCGAGTAATTCAGTCCAGCGTTGTTGCAGGAAAAGGCGCTTGAGCTGCGCCCGATAATCACCTCGGGGAGATGCCAGCCGCGTATTGCCGCTGGCTTCCTCAGGCGGCACCTGGTGTACCGTGTCCCAGCGCAAACTTTTCATCAGCCGATGCGCCGCCAGCCAGCCCTGGGGCTGCTCGCGTAGATAGCCCGCCAACGCCCTACCGCTGTCCAGCAAGTCGCGCCCGGACTTGATGGCCGTGGCGCTCGGCGCCGCCGTCTGCACATTCGATTCGTGACTGGCGCTGTGCTGCGGCACGAGCGCATCAACCCCTCCGGACTGCGTCAATCGAGCGGACAACGCGCCGTATAGCGCACCAAGTGCCGGGCGCTGATCCTGCGGCCAGGCCTCAAG
>NZ_JAKNRV010000454.1:0-3564 GCF_023072625.1 Pseudomonas emilianonis | reverse complement strand
CTCGGCCAGGTAGCGCGAGACCACCGGGCGCGACAGGTCCAGATGGTCGGCGGCGGCGGACTGGCTGCCCAAATCCACTACCGTCACAAACACGCGCATTGCTTGAAGACGATCCATGATCTGCCCGATTTTAGAAACAAACTATGTCCCAGCATCGCATTTTTTGTTGTGTTTGGTGCAACTAAGCTCTGTGCATCCCTTACCGATTGCCGGAGCTGCCCGATGTTTTCCACCCTCAAGCGCCTGACCCTGGCGACCGCCGCCCTGGCCTTCGCCGCCCAGGCCGCCGCCACCGAGCTGACCCTCGACGTGTATAACCCCGGCGAAGCCGCGATCTTTCCGGTCAGTTCGGTGCTGGTCAGCGGCGCGAAAGACGCGATCCTGGTCGACGCGCAGTTCGGTAAAAGCCAGGCCGAACAACTGGTGCAGAAGATCCGCGCGAGCGGCAAACACCTGACCACCATCTACATCAGCCACGGCGACCCGGACTACTACTTCGGCCTCGACACCCTGACCGCTGCATTCCCCGATGCCAAGGTGCTGGCCCCGCAAGCGGTGGTCGACCATATCAACGCTACCGTCGTCGGCAAACTGGCATTCTGGGGCCCGAAAATGGGCGCCGACAAGCCAGGCAAAACCATCGTGCCGCAGGTGCTCGACGGCCACCGCCTGACGCTTGAAGGCCAACACCTGGAAGTGATCGGCCTGGACGGCCCGCAGCCGGATCGCAGCTTTGTGTGGGTTCCATCGATCAAGGCCGTCGTCGGCGGTGTGGTCGTCGCCGACAACATCCACCTGTGGATGGCCGATACTCAGAGCGCGCAGTCGCATAAAGACTGGCTGGCCAGCCTGCAACGCATCGCCGAGCTGAAGCCGCGCACGGTGGTTCCGGGGCATTTCCTCGGCAGCCCGTCGCTGCAATCCGTGGCCTTTACCGCCGGCTACATCAAGGCCTTTGGCGAAGAAACCGCCAAGGCCAAGGATTCCGCCGCCCTGATCGCGGCAATGAAAAAGCGTTACCCGACCCTCGCCGACGAAAGCTCGCTGGAACTGAGCGCCAAAGTCGCCAAGGGCGAAATGAAGTGGTGAAGCGTTTCAAACCTTAACCGTACTGGAGAACGTCATGAGCAAGATCGCAATCATTGGGGCCACTGGCCGTGCCGGTAGTCAACTGCTGGAAGAGGCGCTGCGGCGTGGGCATAGCGTGATCGCCATCGCGCGTAACACCGACAAACTTGCCGTGCGCCCTGGCGTCAGCGTCAAACAGGTCGATGCACTGGATGCCGAGGCCTTGCAACAGGCCATCAGCGGCAGCGATGTGGTGATCAGCGCGGCGCACTTCGCCACCCTGCCCGCCAGCGCGGTGATCGGCCCGGTGAAAAAAGCTGCGGTGAAACGCCTGCTGGTGGTAGGCGGCGCGGGCTCGCTGCTGCTGCCGGATGGCACTCGGGTGATCGACAGCGAGGGTTTCCCTGAGGCGTACAAGGCAGAAGCCAGTGCCGGCGCGACGTTCCTCGATGCGTTGCGTCAGGAGCAGGAACTGGATTGGACCTTCCTGTCGCCGTCGGCCGAATTCGTTGAAACCGAGCGCACCGGCACGTTCCGCCTGGGCCAGGATGATTTGCTGGTGAGCAGCGAAGGCCGCAGTTGGATCAGCTTCGCCGACTTCGCCATCGCGATGCTCGATGAAGTGGAAACACCGAAGCACTCGCGCCAGCGTTTCACCGTCGGTTACTGAGCCAACGCGATCAAAACATGGGGCGCTGGCTTGCCGGCGCCCCCATGTGGATCTTCAGCGCTACGCCTGTTGCGCCTGGTTGACCAACCAATCCATCAGCGCTTCAAGCCCGGCCGAAGGGGCTGTCCCCGGCGGATACACCAGGTAATAGCCCATCCCCGTCGGCACCCGCAATTCAAACGGCGTCACCAAGCGCCCCGCCTTCACGTCTTCGCCAATCAACGCACTGTCGCCAATCGCCACGCCTGAGCCCTGGGACGCCACCGTCATGGCCAGATCCAGCGTCTCGAAATGGTGGCCCTGGCTCACATTGCTCAAGCGCGTCTTCGCCGCCTCCAGCCATAACGCCCAGTCGCGCTCGTCCCGCGTGGGGTGCAGCAGCACCTGTTGTTGCAGGTCCGCAGGCGTACTCAGACGGTCGCGTAAAGCCGGCGCGCATACCGGTGTGAGTTGTTCATCGAACAGATGCCGAGCCTCGGCCGATTGTTCCGCGCTGGGCGCATAGATCACCGCCGCATCGAACTGCTCGCGACGAAAGTCCACCGTGTAGGCCACGGTCGTGGTCAGCTCCACCGGCACATCCGGGCGTTCGCGTTGCCATTGCATCAAGCGCGGCAGCAGCCAGCGCATCACGCAGGTGGAGGCCTTGAGCTGCAGGGTGTCGCGGCGGCTGCCGATCTGCTCCAGCGCGTCACCGAGCAGGCCGAAAACCTGCTGCACCCGCAGCGACCACTCGCGGCCTTCTTCGGTCAGGCTCAGGCCCCGCGCCTGACGCAGGAACAGCGCGTAGCCCAAATGGCTTTCCAGCCCGGCGATCTGCCGGCTTACCGCACGCTGGTAGGCCGGCAGCGGGCCGAGGTCTTCAATGCCGGGGACTTTTTTCTCTTGTGCAGGCTGAGGTTGCGGCGTCGACGGTTTCGGGGCTTCGCTGCTGCAGGCGACCAGAAAACCGAACAAGGTGAGTAAAACGAGTGGTCGTAACTGCATGTAAGGCTCCAGAAAGGACAATATCCGTGGCTTAAAAAACATGAAACATAATCGTCAGCCTATATACCGCAAAGGCTATGGCTTGTCTTGCCACGGGGATGCGCTACCATGGCCCTCCCTTTTTTTGTTGCCTGCCACCATGCACTGTCCCTTCTGCGGTGCCAACGAAACCAAGGTCATTGACTCGCGTCTGGTCGCCGAGGGCGATCAAGTGCGTCGCCGGCGCGAATGCCTGGCCTCTGGCTGCGGTGAACGTTTCACCACCTTCGAAACCGCCGAACTGGTATTGCCACGTCTGATCAAATCCGACGGCAGCCGCCAGCCTTTCGACGAAGAAAAATTACGCGCCGGTATGCAGCGCGCCCTGGAAAAACGCCCGGTGAGTGTCGAGCGGCTGGAGGCGGCGCTGGCGCATATCAAGCACCAACTGCGCGCGACCGGCGAGCGCGAGGTCAAGTCCCTGGTGGTTGGAGAGCTGGTGATGGGCGAGCTGCAAAAGCTCGACGAAGTCGCCTATATCCGTTTCGCTTCGGTGTATCGACGCTTCCAGGACCTCAATGAGTTCCGCGAAGAGATCGACCGCCTGGCCCGTGAGCCGGTCAAAAAATGAACTCACCTTCTGCTGAACAGGCTGTCCTCGACGCCCATTACATGGCCCGCGCCCTCGAATTGGCGCGCAACGGCCTGTACACCACCCATCCCAACCCGCGTGTGGGCTGCGTGATCGTGCGTGACGGGCAGATCGTCGGCGAAGGCTGGCACGTGCGTACCGGCGAGCCCCATGCGGAAGTGCATGCCTTGCGCGCTGCCGCTGACAAAGCCCGCGGCAGCGCGCAAGG
>NZ_JAKNRV010000453.1:0-3571 GCF_023072625.1 Pseudomonas emilianonis | reverse complement strand
CCAGGGCCGGGGACAGCAGGGCGAAAATTTCCACGGCGCGGGCCGACGGCTCCATGCTGCGCCCGGTGCGCACAAACAGCGGGTCATCGAAAAGACCGCGCAGGCGCGATAACGCCGCGCTGATGGCCGGCTGGCCGAGGAACAATTTCTCGGCGGCACGGGTCACGCTGCGCTCATGCATCAAGGTTTCGAATACGATCAAGAGGTTAAGGTCGACACGACGCAGGTCGTTACGGTTCATCTTGTGTCCTGGATGAGTCTGTAAACTAGACGAGAGCGGCCATACATGATCCCTATGATCTCCATGCTCGGAGCATGACCGGCATGAATCTTACGGGGAAAGGCTGGTACTCTGCACCGGCTAATTGAGTTTTCCTACGATAGTTGAGGTCTATTCCTCGGTCGCGGAATCAATGACAGACATGTCGACTATTAATGGCGACCGGTAGTCTTACCGGGAAAGCCCAGATAGAGTTCAGGGCAATAGAGGTTACTTTGACGAGGTTTGCGATGTCCCGCACGATCCGTTTTCACAAGTTTGGTCCGGCTGAGGTGCTCAAGTGCGAAGAGCATGCAGCCGCGCAGCCCGCACCGGGCGAAGTGCAGGTGCGTGTCGAGGCAATTGGCATCAGTTGGTACGACATTTTGTGGCGTCAGAACCTGGCGTCTTCCCACGCACGTTTGCCGTCCGGCCTTGGCCATGAGATGGCCGGGGTCGTTGTGGCCCTGGGCGACGGCGTGGATGACTTGGCAGTGGGCGATAAAGTCGCCAGTTTTCCCGCCGAGAGCCCCAATGATTACCCGGTGTATGGCGAACAGATCGTCTTGCCCCGTTCGGCGTTGACCCGTTATCCGGATGTCTTGAGCCCGATTCAAGCCAGCGTGCATTACACGCCGCTGTTGATTGCGTATTTTGCGTATGTGGACTTGGCGCGGGTCAAACCCGGCCAGTTTGCCTTGGTGACGGACGCCAGCCACTGCGCCGGTCCGTCCTTTGTGCAACTGGGCAAGGCCTTGGGCGTGCGGGTGATCGCGGCGACCAAGGACAGCGCGGAGCGCGAGTATCTGCTGTCCCTCGGGGCAGAAAAGGTCATCGTCACCGAAGAGCAGGACCTGCTCATGCAAATCAACAAGTTCACCGACAACCGCGGCGTCGACGTGGTGTTCGATGGCTTGGGCGGCCCACAGATGTCGTTACTCGGCGATGTGTTGGCTCCGCGTGGCAGCCTGGTGCTGTATGGCTTGCAAGGTGGCAACCAGACCCCATTCCCGGCCTGTGCGGCGTTCCAGAAGAATATTCAGTTCTTTGTGCATTGCATCGGCAACTTCACCGGCAAGCCGGAACTGGGCATTGTCCAGGACCAGGTGGCATTGCAACGCGCGTTGCGCGATATCAGCCAACTGACCGCCGATGGTGTGCTGGTCCCGCTGAAAACCAGAGTGTTTCCATTCAGCCAGTTCGTCGAAGCGCACCGCTACATGGACGAATGCCCGTGCCGCGAGCGCGTCGCATTGCAGGTTGAGGCTGTTTGAGCTGTAGGAGTATTCGCAAATGAATACTCAGGCGTCTGAACGGATGGGGCAAATGCGCCATTTGTCAGGGCTTAACCCACGCAGGGTTTAAGCCGCCGTTAGGGCGCCAGGCCCCGCAAAATACGAGGTTTGCCCCCGATGCCGCGCTGAATTCCAGCGCGGCATCTGTGTGTGTGCGTAATCAACGGCTCGCCCAATTGCCATCTGAACTGGTTTCTTGCGGCGTTCTGTATCTGTTAATCATTATGCCAGTGCCGATAATCGAGCCTTCACTGTCATCTCAAGGATTGAGCAATGATTGAATGTCTGTTTTTTCGGCCTGATACATATGAAATTAAATTATCGCGATGCATACCTGGGCGGCAGGGTGATGGCGTTGGGATAGATAATTCCAATTTATTGAAGTTGAATTCCTTAAATTGGATCTTTCCTTTATGTCGGATGCATCCTTAGTTCCCTGCTCAAGTCAGTGTAGGACGTTGTCGGAACGTTCCTAGGGTTGTCCGGGTGCCCTGGCGCAAGGGTCTCGAGGAGAGACGGCGCGAAGGTACACAATTGGAGTTCCCTGTCGATTTGTTACAGCGTGCTAAGGTTTATTTATCGTCACCCTTGAGCGGTGAACGACATTCCTACGCATCTAATGGGTCGAGCAAATAATCTCGGCAGTTACTTGAAACTGATATTTCAACTCAGGTAGTAGAACTATGAGCGCAACTCACGAACAAGCCATGAACTATGTTTATCAGCAAGTTCTGCAACGTTTGGTCGGGCACTTTACGCGCGCCGAACGTACCGCACTTCAATTATTGATCCAGCGAATTGTCGTCGCTGCCGGCGGCATGGAACAAATAGGCGATTACAAAGTGTTGGTTGCCCATGGGGGCGGCGAGGTCAGCTGCTACACCCTGGCGCTGCTGCGTGCAGCGCAACTGACCATCGCCGGCCGTGCGCCCAGGACCTTTCACCTGCGCGTGGCGACTTTACGGCATGTCGGCATGACCCAGGCCACGCTGGACAGCCTCCAGCGTGGCTATAGCACACTGTTTTTCCATGACGACCCGCGGGTTGAGTTGCTGATGGTGGAAAACCAGGAAGTGCAGCCGTTCAACCACCTGCGCGCGGCCTCAAGCGCAGGCAGAGAGGTCAGCCAGCGCAATATGCTGATGGTGGGGCACCTGACCTCCGGGGATATTCGCGCGACGCTGTGTAACGATACCTACCTGTCCCTGGGGGATTTTTACCAGCGTGTCACCTCCTGGAACGGTGGTGTGCATGCGCTGGTCAGCGGTGATTCGCCACGCAAGCAGAGCCAGTACCTGGCGTGGTTGAAAAGCGCGGCCCAAGCGGCCGGCATCAGCACTCCGCCCGGCAAGCCGACGTCGCTCACCGGGTTGTTCGCACGTATGGAGGAATGGAGTAACGGCTGTTATCAAAGCCTCTATGGCGAGCAATACGTTGCACATGAGAGCCCTGGCCGGGGTGGGCATCGCCATTTGTCCTATATAGGTATCGCCGACCTGCTTAACAACGTAGATGTTGCTTCGACCCCTCTGCTCACTGACTTCCTGGGCTATGTACCCGACCCATTTGGTTTTCAGTTCAGCCATCCTGCCTACCCCAACCCGTTACTGATGGCTCACCTGCGGGGGTTGCAGGCCGAGTGCCTGCGCGAACTGTCCTACGAGGACGGCGTGGCGGGTTTTGTAAGGCAGGCAATGGACTACATATGCCGCCAGAAAATTCCTGAGCATTTGATCGCAGAGGCGGGCAGTGAGGACGGGCGCGCGCTGTCGACTACCTACGCCCAAGCGTTCTTTGGCCTGGAGGAGGGCCCGTTGACCTGTCTGCTGTTTTCGCCCTTCATCCATCATGGTGAGCGGCTGGAGGGTTACCTGCGTCAATGCCATCCCGGCATGCTGGTGGCGCTCCCCGAGTTGCACAAGGCGCTCCAGGGCAAGCCGGCTGCCGAGATGCTGCACCAGTGGGCAATCGACGCCAGCGGCTTGCCGCTGTCGTTGCTCCAGCACCTCTACCGCAA
>NZ_JAKNRV010000452.1:0-3581 GCF_023072625.1 Pseudomonas emilianonis | reverse complement strand
GGCTGTCGGCGAGCCAGCCCCAATGCGCATCCACTGTGGCGCCCAAGGGGCCTTTCACCGACTGGCGCCGCAACTCGCCCTGGCAGGCGGCGAGTACCGACTCCACCGTGCCTTCACCGCCGTCCGCCATCGGGCATTGGACCAATTGCGCCTCCGGCCAGACCTGCGCCAAGCCTTCGGCAATGGCCTGGGCGACACCTTCGGCACTCAGGCTGTCCTTGAACGAATCGGGGGCGATGATGATTTTCATGGGCTTTCTCCGGTTTTTATGACGCCCATGCTGCCAGTTGCCAGCGGCAATGACGCTGGTCCGATGCACAAGTACGAACCTGGCTTGTTGGTCATTCCGACAAAGTCTGGGGCAGCAACTGGACACCGAGGTACAGCGCGAGCATGCCGTCCAGGGTCAACGGGTCGACCCCGCTGAGTTCGGCAATGCGCTCCATGCGGTAGCGCAGGCTGTTGCGGTGAATGCCCAGCGCATCGGCACACGCCTGGCTTTGCCCGTCGTGTTCGCACCAACTGCGCAAGGTGGCCTGCAGTTGGCCGTTGTTGTCCTTGGCCAGCACTTTTCGCAGCGGGTTGAGCAATTCGTCCAGGGCATCGTCGTTGCGATGCCGCCAGAGCATCACCGGCAGGCGATAGCGGTTGAGGGTCAGCAGCCGCGAGTGCGGAAGTACGTCACGACCGTAGGCCAGCAAATCGCCCACACGCCGATAACAACGACGCAACCCCGCCAAGCCATCGGCTTGCCCGCCGACCGCCACCCGCTGGATATTCCAGCCCAGGCCCTGGAGCTTTTCCAGCAGGCGTGGATTGTCCACCTGTACCGCCGCCGGCCTGCACCATAGCAAGGAATACTGCGCGGAGCTGACGCACCAACTGTCTGGATAGCGCGACGTCAACCAGGCACTCAACGCCTCCGCCGTCTGCCCCGCACCCAACTCGAATAGATACGGTGTGCGCGCCATCTGCGGCTTGAGCCCCAGTTGCTGCGCCTCATCCACCAGACGCGGCGAGTCGCCGGTCTCGGCCAGCAGCAACGCCAGCAAATCGTCGCAGCGCTGGCGTCGCCATTGTTGCTCGGCTTGCTGATGACGGTGACTGACCAGCATTTCTGCCGTCATGCGCACCAGTTCGGCGTAAGTGCGCAGCCCCTCCGGTTCGCCGGTAATGCCGAGCACGCCGATCAGGCGCTGGTCGTGCATCAGCGGCAGGTTGATGCCGGGTTGCACGCCCTTGAGGTGTTTGGCGGTCTGCCCGTCGATCTCCACCACCCGACCATTGGCCAACACCAGTTGCGCGCCTTCATGCCGCGTATTGATGCGCTCCGGCTCGCCGCTACCAAGGATCAGGCCCTGGCTGTCCATGACGTTGACGTTATGCGGCAGGATCGCCATGGTGCGATCGACGATATCCTGCGCCAGGTCATGATCCAGCTCGAACATGGGGTTAATTTCCTTGAAAGCGAAGGTTGTTCATCGGCACAGCGCAAAGGATGCTTCACTGTGCGCGAGCACAAAGACAGCACCCCGCCAGGTGGCCGAGACTCATTGGGCGATCAACGTTACCCGCGCATCGCGAAAAATCATAATAAAGAGAGACTCCCATGTCACAGAGCGCCGCTGCCCCACTGGCCACCGATGACGATAAAAACGCCATCTACAAGCGCATTACCCTGCGCCTGATCCCATTCATTTTCATCTGCTACCTGTTCAACTACCTTGACCGGGTAAACGTTGGCTTCGCCAAGTTGCAGATGCTCGATGCGCTGAAGTTCAGCGAAACCGTATACGGCCTGGGTGCCGGGATCTTCTTTATTGGCTACGTGCTGTGTGGCGTGCCGAGCAACCTGGCGCTGACCAAGTTCGGTCCGCGGCGCTGGATTGCCTTGATGATGATCGTCTGGGGCGCGCTGTCCACCTGCCTGCTGTTCGTCACCACGCCGACGCATTTCTATACGTTACGCCTGTTTACCGGTGCCGCCGAAGCCGGCTTCTTCCCCGGTGTGGTGCTGTATCTCTCGCAGTGGTTCCCGACGTTCCGCCGTGGGCGGATCATGGCGTTGTTCATGTCGGCGATTCCGGTGTCCGGCCTGCTGGGCAGCCCGTTTTCCGGCTGGATTCTCAACCACTTCGGCACCGGCCAAGGCGGCCTCGCCGGCTGGCAGTGGATGTTCCTGTTGCAAGGCATCCCGACCGTGATTCTGGGTGCCCTCGCCTACTTCCTGCTCAGCGACAGCTTTGCCAACGCCAAGTGGCTCAAGCCGCATGAGCGTGCGGTACTGGAAGCCGACCACGCCACTGACTTGGCAAACAAGCCGAAAACCAGCACCGACTCCCTCGCCGAAGTGTTCAAGAACCCGGCGATCTGGGCGTTCGGCCTGATCTACTTCTGCATCCAGAGTGGCGTCTACGCGATCAACTTCTGGCTGCCGTCGATCATCAAGAACCTGGGTTTCAGCGACAACCTGGTGATTGGCTGGCTCAGCGCGATTCCCTACCTGCTGGCCGCCGTGTTCATGTTGCTGGTGGGCCGCTCGGCTGACTTGCGCAAGGAGCGGCGCTGGCATTTGGTGGCGCCGATGTTGATGGGCGCTCTGGGCCTGGTGATCGCGGTGAATTTCGCCACCACCCCGGCTATCGCGATTCTCGGCCTGACCATCGCCACTATGGGCGCCCTCACCGGCCTGCCGATGTTCTGGCCGGTGCCCACTGCCATGCTCAGTGCGGGCGCGGCGGCAGGCGGCCTGGCGTTGATCAACTCGATGGGCCAGATGGCTGGCTTCCTCAGCCCGTATATCGTCGGTTTTGTGAAAGATGCCACCGGGTCCACGGATAGTGCGCTGTACCTACTGGCCGCGGTGATCGTCGCCGGCAGTGTGTTGGCATTGCGTATGACCCGGACCCTCAAGGTCTGACACGGGCGTACAGGTGGGGCAAGCCTGCTCCCACCTGTCATGCGGTGTTTACAACAGCCCGCCGCCGTTGATATCAATCACGGCGCCGGTCATAAAGCCATTCTCCATGGCCAATACATACCCCTCCGCCACTTCGTCGGCCTGCCCGACGCGCCCTACCGGCAATGTGTCCCCCACGCTGGCAAACATCGCCAGGCGCTGCGCTTCGTCCAACCCGGCATACGCCGGCGTGTCGATCACGCCAGGGCAGATCACATTGACCCGACGCGGTGCCAACTCCTTGGCCAATTGCTTGCCCAGAGCTTCGGTCGCGGCATTGATGCCGGTCTTGATGAACTGGCCTGGCGCAAATTTGCGGCCGAGTTGGCCGGAAGTCAGGCTGATGCTGCCGTGCTCGTCGAGGAACGGCAGCGCCAGTTGGATCGCGCGCAATGAGCCCCAGAGTTTGACGTTGAAATTGTCTTGGGCTTCGTCCAGGTCGGTGTCGATCAGGTTTTTGGCGCGCACTGACGGGCCGGCGGTATAGACCAGATGATCAAAGCGCCCCACGGCTTCGAACAGACGTTGCAGGGAGGCGCTGTCGGTGACATCCACCGGTTCGCTGCGCACGCCGCTCTCGACGCCGGAGGACACACGCCGTCCGGCCAGCACCACCTGTGCG
>NZ_JAKNRV010000451.1:0-3589 GCF_023072625.1 Pseudomonas emilianonis | reverse complement strand
GTTCAGGGGTGAAGCGTTACTGCGCCTGCCGGTACTGGCACTCGAGGATGCCCAGGCAGCGCGCCAGATCCTCGGGTGCCAGTACCGGCAGGCGCTGCGCCAGGTAATTCGATGACGCCACCAGCACCCGGTGCGCGGGCGTCAGCTTGCGCGCCACCACGCCCTGGGGCAGCTCAAAGCCACCGCCGATGGCCGCATCGAAGCCCTGGCCGATCAGGTCAACCTGGCGGTTATCAAAATGCCAATCCGGGCTGATATCCGGAAAACGCCGCACGAACTCCCCCAGCAACGGCATGACATAACGATTACCGAACACCGTGCCCATGCTGACCTTGAGCGTCCCCACCGGCCGGCCCTCGGCGCTGGCCAGGTTGGCCACGGCGTTCTGGATGGTGATGAGGCTGTCGCTGACTTCTGCGAGGAACCGCTTGCCGGCTTCGGTCAGGGTCAGGCGCCGGGTGCTGCGCTGGAACAACCGCACGCCCAGGCGCGCTTCCAGCTTGGCGACACTTTTGCCCACCGCCGCCGGGGTCAGGCTCAAGTGCCGGGCTGCTTCGGCAAAGCTGCCGCCTTCGGCGCTGCGCACAAAGCATTCGATACTGCCGAAGCTCTCCATATCCGCCCACTCTAAACTTTTGGTTTACACAGACTATAGCAATCAGGGTCTACCGACCGCGCAGGGTGAGGTCGATACTCGGCTCCATCAACAAGGCATCCCGCCTTGAACAGCTAGGAAATCGACATGACCACCCAGAACCTCAGCGGTAAAGTCGCCTTGATTCAAGGCGGTTCACGCGGCATCGGCGCCGCCATCGTCAAGCGTCTTGCGGCGCAAGGTGCAGCCGTCGCCTTTACCTACGTCAGTTCGGCCGCCAAGGCCGCAGAATTGCAGAACAGCGTGATCAGCGCCGGCGGCAAAGCCTTGGCGATTCAGGCCGACAGTGCCGATGCCACGGCAATTCGCAACGCGGTCAACGCCACGCTCCAAGCCTTTGGGCGCCTGGATATCCTGGTGAACAACGCTGGCGTACTGGCCATCGCCCCGCTGGAAGACTTCAAGCTGGAGGACTTCGACCAGACCCTGGCAATCAACGTGCGCAGCGTGTTCATCGCCACTCAGGAAGCGGCCAAGCACATGCGCGAAGGTGGCCGCGTAATCAACATCGGCAGCACCAACGCCGAGCGCATGCCGTTTGGCGGCGGCGGGCCGTATGCGATGAGCAAGGCGGCGCTGGTCGGCTTGACCAAGGGCCTGGCGCGGGACCTGGGGCCGCGTGGCATTACTATTAACAACGTGCAGCCAGGGCCGGTGGACACCGACATGAACCCGGCGAACAGTGAATTCGCCGAGAGCCTGATCGGGTTGATGGCGGTGGGCCGTTACGGCCATGTCGAGGAGATCGCCAGCTTTGTGGCCTACCTCGCCGGGCCGGAAGCCGGGTACATCACCGGGGCCAGCCTGACCATTGACGGTGGCTTCAGCGCATAACCGCCTGTAGGCGCCGGATCAGGACATTGGCGGCAAGCCGTAGGCGGCGAGGTCGAAGTCCGCGAGTTTGCGAATGATCTGGTCGGCGTGGTGGTAATTGCTGTCGGCCATGGCTTCATCGGGCACGGCGATGGCGGTCATCCGAGCCGCCTTCGCCGCAGTGACGCCGAACGGCGAGTCTTCAAACACCAGGCAATCTTGCGGCGCAATGCCCAGCCGCCGTGCGGCAGTGAGGAAGATGTCCGGCGCGGGTTTGGCCGCGCCGACTTCCGGGTCGTCAGCCGTGACGATGGTGCCAAACAGGCCAAACCACTCGCGGTGCAACGTGGTCTTGTGGCCAAAGGAATTGCGCGACGAACTGGTGCCCACCGCAATCGGAATATTGTGCGCGCTCAGGTGCCGTACCAACGCTTCGGCGCCGGGCATGCCCAACGCCCTGGGGAAACGCTCGCTCATCAGCGGCTCACGGATTTCGAGGAACTCAGCCGCCGTGATCGGCAGATCCAGCGCCTTGACCACATAGTCGGCCAGGTCCTGGGCACCGCGCCCGATGATGTGCTGCTTGATCCCCCAGTCATAGGTACGCCCGTAGCGTTCAGCGATGATCTGCGTCACTTCGGTGTAGATGCCTTCGGTATCCAGCAACAAGCCGTCCATATCGAAAATCACGGCCTTGATCGGACCGACTGCGCTACGCGGTGCATTCATCGTGACAAAACCCTGGAGGAAGGACTAAAAGGATTCAGCACAATACCGGCGACGCTTGTCGGCAGGCAACCCTTTAGGCTGTGCGCCTGATCAGGCAGGCGTGGGCAGGCAGCCCAGGCTGGTCAATGCGGCCTCCACCGCGTGCTCCAACGGCGTATGGGGCTCGTGGCCCAGGGCCACAAGCAAGCGCCGGTTATCCAAACGCAGCGGGGTTTGCCACAGATAACGCATCTCCTGTATCTCGCGAAAGGTCACGACAAACGGCGCAGCCAACGTCAACAACCACCAGGGAAATACGCCTACACGTGGTTGCCGGCCCGTCCTGCGTAACACCACGCGCTGGATCGCCTGGCTCATCTGCGTGCCATCGATGTCCACGTGCCCGGCCATATGAAAGCAGGCAAAGGCCTCGAGGGTGGTGCGACGCTCAATCAACTCGAGCATGGTGCGCGCCACATCCGGTAGGTAGGCCCATTGGTGGGCGACGCCTGGCACGCCTGGGTCGCTGACGGCGCGCACCGGTTTACCGGGTTTGACCAAGCCTTGGGAGAACCAGTTGTTGGCCGCCCCGGCGCCGAAAAAATCCCCGGCACGCACGATCAATACGCGAGCGCCCTCGCGGGAAGACTGCAGCAAGCGCTGCTCCAGTTGCACCCGTATCGCGCCCTTACGGGTCAGCGGGTGCTGGGGCGAGTCTTCGTCCAGCACGGGGAACGCATCCGGCCCGAAGTTGTAGACCGTGCCGGGCAACACGATGGTCGCGCGCTCGGCGATGGCGGCCGCTATGGTGTTGTCGATCATCGGCAGCACCTGCTCGGCCCAATTGCGATAGCCCGGTGGGTTCACCGCATGGACGATCACCGCGCAGCCCCGTGCGGCAGCGATCACTTCGTCGCGATTGAGCGCATCGCCTTTGAGCCAGGTATAGGTGACATTCTGGCTACGGGCCTTGTCGACATCCCGGGTCAACGCACACACCTGCCAGCCCGCCGCGCTCAGCTGTCGCGCCACTTCGCCGCCGATACCGCCGGTTGCACCCAATACCAGAACCTTGCTCATCATCTGCTCCCACGTTGGTTGGAGCGGCCATTCTGTTCGCAGCACGGCTATAGAGGAATTGCCGAAGACCATCCAGACGCTATACATTTACGCATGGCATTGAACATTGGTTGGGAGCTTTACCGATCGTTTCTTGGCGTACTCAAGGAGGGATCGCTGTCGGGGGCCGCACGGCAGCTCGGCATCACACAGCCCACCGTCGGTCGGCACATTGCCGCGCTGGAAACGGCCTTGGGCGTGGTGCTGTTCACTCGCTCCCCCACCGGACTGCTGCCGACGGCAGTGGCCCACACCATGAGGGCCCACGCCGAGACCATGGAGCGCACGGCCGC
The DNA here is from genome assembly GCF_023072625.1 of Pseudomonas emilianonis. NCBI lineage: Bacteria > Pseudomonadati > Pseudomonadota > Gammaproteobacteria > Pseudomonadales > Pseudomonadaceae > Pseudomonas > Pseudomonas emilianonis. Next base: position 1 of record NZ_JAKNRV010000451.1, on the reverse strand, counting down.
A
>NZ_JAKNRV010000450.1:0-3600 GCF_023072625.1 Pseudomonas emilianonis | reverse complement strand
GGCATGCAGTTGGCGCAAATGTCCCGAGGTTGGCGCGCCGAACTGGACCGCCGTTTGGCGGGGCTAGGCTTGTCCCAGGCACGCTGGCTGGTGCTGCTGCACCTGGCTCGTTTCGAAGACCCGCCGAAGAACTGCACTGCCCGGTGCTGCTGGAAGGCTACGAGCCGCCGGCGGACTACCGTCTGAGCAACTTCCGGGTCACGCCCGACCCTGGTGTGATCGAAGTCAACGTGCAGCCGTCCGCCACCTGGGATGAGTTGGTGGAACGCACCGAGTTCCTCTACGAAGAGGCGCGCCAAACCCGCCTGACCACCGAAAAGTTCATGATCGACGGGCGCCACACCGGCACCGGCGGCGGTAACCACTTCGTGCTGGGCGGCGCGACACCCAAGGACTCACCGTTCCTGCGGCGCCCCGATCTGCTGCGCAGTTTGATCAGCTACTGGCACAACCATCCGTCGTTGTCCTACCTGTTTTCCGGCTTGTTCATCGGCCCGACGTCCCAGGCGCCCAGGGTCGATGAAGCCCGTAACGATGCGCTGTATGAGCTGGAAATCGCCTTTGCACAAATGCCCGCGCCAGGCGAAGAATGCCCGCCGTGGTTGGTGGACCGGCTGTTGCGCAATCTGCTGATCGACGTGACCGGCAACACCCACCGCGCCGAATTTTGCGTCGACAAGCTCTACTCCCCCGATGGCGCCACCGGGCGCCTGGGCCTGCTGGAGTTGCGCGCCTTTGAAATGCCGCCCCATGCACGCATGAGCCTGACCCAGCAATTGCTGCTGCGCGCGCTGGTGGCACGCTTCTGGCGCGAGCCGTATGCGCCGCCGAAACTGGCGCGCTGGGGCACCGAGTTGCATGACCGCTTCCTGCTGCCGCACTTCATCGAGCAGGATTTTGCCGATGTGATCGTCGAACTCAACGCCGCCGGCTACCCGCTGCGCGCGGAATGGTTTGCCGCGCACCTGGAGTTCCGCTTTCCTAAAGTCGGCGACTACGCCGTCAGCGGCATTGAACTGGAACTGCGTCAGGCTCTGGAGCCTTGGCATGTGCTGGGCGAGGAGGGCGCGGTCGGCGGCACGGTGCGTTATGTGGATTCGTCCCTGGAGCGCCTGCAGGTGAAGTTGAGCGGGCTGCCACCGCAGCGCTATTTGCTGACCTGCAACGGCATCCCGGTGCCGCTGCAACCGACCGGGCGCATCGGCGAGTTCGTCGCCGGCGTGCGGTATCGCGCCTGGCAGCCGGCCAACTGTCTGCAACCGACCATTGCGGTGCATGCGCCGTTGGTGTTCGATCTGCTCGACACCTGGATGCAGCGCTCCCTGGGCGGTTGCCAGTATCATGTGGCGCATCCGGGCGGGCGGAACTACGACAGCCTGCCGGTGAACGCCAATGAAGCCGAGAGCCGGCGCATGGCGCGGTTTTTCCGCCTGGGGCATAGCCCGGGCAAGCTGCCTGTGCCGACCGTCGTGATCAATGACGAATTGCCGATGACTTTGGATTTGCGACGTTTCCCCAATAAAAATGACTGAATGCAAGCCAAAATGTAGGAGGGGGCTGTTGTGGCGAGGGAGCTTGCTCCCGCTGGGGTGCGAAGCGGCCCCAACGCAGGCGACTGCTACGCAGTCGAACGGGAGTAAACTCCCTCGCCACAGCAAGCCCGTCCCCACAAAGGATTTGCAGTGTTTGTTGAGTTAACCTGAGCCCCCTTGCCTCTGCCGAGCGTTCCATGTCCGACTTGCTCGACCGTTACCCGCTGACCGCGGGCACTTATCACGAACTGCTGGACGATAGCGGCGCGGTGCGTGCTCATTGGCAGCGCCTGCTCGACCACCTGCAACGCAGCACCCCCGCGCAACTGGCCCAGCGCCAGGCGTTGCTGACCCGGCAGATCCAGGAAAACGGCGTGACCTACAACGTCTACGCCGATCCCAAGGGCGCTGATCGCCCGTGGGAACTGGACCTGCTGCCCCACGTGCTGGCGGCCGATGAATGGCAGCACTTGTCGGCCGGCATCGCCCAGCGTGCGCGGCTGCTCAACGCGGTGCTGGCGGATCTCTACGGCCCGCAACGCTTGATCAAGGAAGGCTTGCTGCCGGCCGAACTGGTGTTCGGGCATAACAACTTCCTCTGGCCGTGCCAGGGCATCCAGCCGCCCGACGGCGCGTTTTTGCACCTGTATGCCGTCGATTTGGCGCGCACTCCGGATGGCCGCTGGTGGGTCACCGCCGACCGCACCCAGGCCCCGTCCGGCGCCGGTTATGCGCTGGAAAACCGCACCATCGTGTCGCGTGCCTTTCCGGATCTGTACCGCGACCTGCAGGTGCAGCACCTCACCGGTTTCTTTCGCACCCTGCAGGAAACCCTGGCACGCCAGGCGCCCAGCGATGAGCAACCGCCATTGATCGTGCTGCTCACGCCCGGGCGTTTCAACGAAAGCTATTTCGAACACCTGTACCTCGCCCGCCAGCTCGGCTACCCGCTGGTGGAAGGCGGCGACCTCACGGTGCGCGACAGCACGGTGTTCCTGAAAACCCTCAGCGGCCTGCGCCGGGTACACGCGATCATGCGCCGCCTGGACGACGATTTCTGCGACCCCCTTGAGCTGCGCACCGACTCGGCCCTCGGCGTGCCCGGCCTGCTCGACGCCGCGCGCCAAGGTAACGTGTTGGTGGCCAATGCCCTGGGCAGCGGTGTGCTGGAGTCCCCTGGCCTGTTGGGCTTTCTGCCGAAGATCAACGAGTTTTTGTTTGGCGAAGAACTGATCCTGCCGTCCATTGCAACGTGGTGGTGCGGCGAAGCGCCAGTGCTTGCCGAAGCCCTGGAGAAACTGCCCGAGCTGCTGATCAAGCCGGCATTCCCTTCGCAAAGTTTTAATCCGATCTTCGGTCGCGACCTGGATGACGAACAACGCCAGGCCCTGGCCGAGCGCATGCGCGCACGGCCTTACGCGTATGTCGCCCAGGAGCTGGCGCAGCTGTCCCAGGCGCCGGTGTGGCACACCGTCGAGGATCACCTGCAACACCGCGCCATTGGCATGCGCGCATCGAACCGGGGTTGCGCTCGGCCACCAAGGTCGTCACCAGGGGCAATTGCAACGCCCGCAACACCAGCACCGCGGCCGCGCCGACGATCACCCAATAACTGCCGAAAGCTGCCAGGGCCAACGCGCTCAGGAATGAAAACAGCAACAGCATCGACGTAGCGCCGAAGCGTTGCGCCGCGCGACCGCCCAACGGGCTCAGGAGCATTTCCGAGACATAACGCAAGGCCATCAAGCCACCGGCGATCAACACCGCGTCGCCACCGAGGAGTTTCTGTGCCTGGATCGACAGGCCAAAGATAAACAGCCCATCCAGCGCCACACCTTCGATAAACGACCACAGCGCCACACTGTCGGGCCACTTGAAACGGCGCCCCGGACTGCTGTGCAAATCATGGCCGACAGTAGGCAACCCCCGCGCCATCCACAAGCCCAGCAGGCAGCACCCGGCGAGAATCAGAAAGATCGGACGCGGCCCGGCCGATAAGGTCAGCCAGCCCCCGAGTGGCAATGCAAGCATCGGCCCGAGGGCGATCAATGCCCGCGAGCGCCCTGCC
>NZ_JAKNRV010000044.1:0-22383 GCF_023072625.1 Pseudomonas emilianonis | reverse complement strand
GCGCGATCCAGCATTTGGCCGGCATGAAAGACTCCAAGGTGATCGTGGCGATCAACAAGGACGAAGAAGCACCGATCTTCCAGGTGGCTGATTACGGCCTGGTGGCGGACTTGTTCGAAGCCGTACCGGCGCTGCAACAGGCGCTGTAATAACCAGTCGGCAGGCGGGCGAAGAGCGCGCCTGCCGCAGGTTCAGTTGTACGAACCCTTGCCTGGCATTTTGATGCCGTGCAAGTTGACCTTGCGGTACAGCGTTGCACGGGAGATCCCCAGTTCTTGGGCGGCCAAAAGGGGTTTCCATCGATTGCGCACAAGCGTGTCGATCAAAGCCTGGCGCTCCGGGCTGCCGCTGACGGTCTCCTGGCCCTTTACCGGCGCGCTCGCGCCGAGCGTCACCGGCAGATCATCCACCCCGATCACCTGGCCTTTACACACGGCGCACGCGTAACGCAGTACGTGGTGCAGTTGCCGCATGTTGCCGGGCCAGCTGTAGTTCAAGAGCATTTCCAGTGCAGCTTCGCTCAGTTCAAGGCGTTCGCCTGAGCGCTGGCATTCGTCGCCCAACAGTTTGTTGATCAACGCCAGTTTGTCTTTGCGTTCGCGTAGCGGCGGTATATCAAAGCGTGCGCCGCTCAGGCGGAAAAACAGGTCTGCACGAAAGCTGCCGGTTTCAACCAGCGTGGCGATATCGCGGTGGCTGGCGCAAATCACCTGAATATCGATGGACTGGGTGCGAGCTCCGCCCAATGGGGCCACTTCACCCTCGCTGAGCACCCGCAATAGGCGGGTTTGCAGGGGCAGGGGCATATCGCCGATCTCATCGAGAAACAAGGTGCCGCCATCGGCTTGTTGCAACAAGCCACGCATGCCTTTGGTTGAGGCGCCGGTAAAGGCACCCGCGGCATAACCGAACAGTTCACTCTCGATCAGACTCTCGGGAATCGCCGCGCAGTTCACCGCAACAAAGGGTTTTTCACGGCGCTTGCTGGCAGCATGGAGTTGCAATGCAAAGTGTTCCTTGCCTGCACCGGTTTCACCATGGATCAACACTGGCAGGCCACGATCCTTGACCCGTACCGCCAGCTCCAACGCCTGCGCAACCTTGGGGTCGAGCGCTGACGCCGGATGGCTGACCACGGGGGCGCTGATGGGCCGGCGAGGCATCTTGAGGCGCACATGCAGCCCCATCGACGGCAAATAGTGGAGGCTGTCATCCCCGGCGGCGGGCAACTGCGCTGAGGCGAAGGCTTCGTCGATATGCGCGGGGATCCGGCCACAGCGCTGCAACAGCAGGCGCCGCGCGGCAGGGTTGAGCGCTTCAATCCGACCATCACGGTCCCAGGCGAACAGGCATTGAGGCTGGCTGTCGACATAACCTGGCAGGGGGTGAGCACGTAACACCCACAGGTCTTGGGTGCTGTACATGAAGTAGGCATTTTCGAGGTCCGTGGCGCTTTGAATGACCATTTGCCGAATCAAATACTGGCTGCGCCGGTCATCCGGAGCACGAACCGAAGAGACGTCCAATACCGCCAGGATCTCTCCGCGGGGTGAAAATATCGGCGCCGCAGAGCAGGTGTTGCCGATGAACGCCGCACGGAAGTGATCCAGCTTGTGCACGGTGACCGGCAGTTTGTCGATCAACACCGCGCTGACAGCGGTCGTACCTTCTTCCTTTTCCGACCAGCAAGTGCCGACGTCCATGCCGGAGCGGCGGTACTCGCCGCGCAGGGCTGACTCGATCCGGTAGTCGACGGTACAGCCCAGCGTATCGGTGAGCATCACACAGTAATCGGCGTCTCTTACGCGGCTGTGCAACCGTGACATTTCGTCACCTGCCAGGTGCAGGAAGTCGTCGACACGCTGGCGGTGTTCATGGATTTGGTGGGCCTCAAGAACCCTCGGGCCCTGTAATGAACCCGGGTCGAGCTTGTAGTGCTGTACCGAGCGTCGCCAGGAATCGAGGATGGCATTGGGCACCGGCAGGGTCGGTGCATGTTGGGCAGTGCGCAATACGCGACTCACGTGTTCCACATGAGTCTTCGAAAAACCAGAGGACATGGTACCTCCGAAGGTTGGATCTTATTTTTCTGTTGATGGCCATTAAAGGCGGCTTGGCCGATCCCTTCAAGCTGAATCCGTCAGCCGGTGCCGGTGAGACATAACCGCTCAGTATTCGCAGCGTCCCACGCAAGGTACGAGCGGTTATGTCTTGCGCAGGCATTGACGCGGGGTACGTTAATTAAGCTGACGATCCCTCTATTCCGGCCTTTACAGCCAAGTATTACGGTATTGGCATTCGACTTGCTCTGTCAGTCTCAGCAGGCCGCGTCGAACGGTCGCAACTCAACAACAAGAATGACAGAGGCAGTACATGAGCGAATTCAATGCTGTGAATTTCTCCCTGAACGGCAAGGTTGCCCTGGTGACGGGTGCCGGTCGTGGTATTGGCCAGGGCATTGCGCTGAGCCTGGCCCAGGCAGGCGCAGACCTGGTGCTTGCTGACTATGACTTGGGCATCGCCGAAGAGGCCGCCGCCCTGGTACGGGCCTTGGGTCGTCGGGCGGTAGCCCTGCAAGTTGACGTCAGCAAGCCCGAGAGCGTCGTCAGCCTGATCGAGCAAGTTCGGGCAGAATTTGGCCGCCTGGATGTGGCTGTCAACAACGCAGGTGTAGTCAGCCTTGGCCGCGTTGACGAGCTGGCGGTCAGCGAGTGGGACCGCATCATGAACATCAACGCCCGTGGCGTATTCCTCTGCTGCCAGGCCGAGCTCGAGCTGATGCGCGAGCACAACTTCGGCCGCATCATCAACCTGGCGTCGATTGCCGGAAAAGTCGGCTTCCCGGACCTGTCCCACTACAGCGCCTCCAAGTTTGCAGTGATTGGATTTACCAACGCCTTCGCCAAAGAGGTCGCCCGCGAGGGCATCACTGTCAACGCCCTTTGTCCGGGTGTGGTCGGCACCGGCATGTGGCGCGGTGACGAAGGGCTTTCCGCACGCTGGGCCCAGCCTGGCGAAACCGAAGTGCAGTCCTGGGAACGGCACCAGTCCAGCCTGCTGCCCCAAGGCGAAGCGCAAACCGTGGAAGACATGGGCCAACTTGCGGTTTACCTCGCCTGCGCGCCCCACGTGACCGGGCAGGCGATCGCCGTTGATGGCGGCTTCTCGCTTTAGTTGAACCCCGCTTACTTATTGAGTTTACGTCCCCTGAAACCTTGATTCGGGGGAACGGATACGGCTTGCCTGCAGCTTTGTTCAAGCCGCAGGCGCACTGATCGAAACAGGAGAACATAATGACAACTACAGTTCTGGCCAAACGTTCGGTTGGCACCGACATCATCCACTACGACGCCATTGTGATTGGTGCAGGCTTCGGCGGCATTTACATGCTCAAGAAGTTGCGCGATGAACTGGGCTTGAAGGTGCGTGCCTTCGACAAGGCCGGCGGTATCGGCGGCACCTGGTTCTGGAACCGCTACCCTGGCGCGTTATCCGACAGTGAATCGTTTGTGTACTGCTTCTCCTGGGATCGCGAGCTGTGCCAGGAGTGGGATATCACCACGCGCTACCTGACCCAGCCGCAGATTCTGTCCTACCTCAATCACGCGGTTGATCGCCATGACCTGCGTCGTGATATCCAACTGGAAACCGGCATCACCGCTGCGGTATTCGATGAGCACAGCAGCCGCTGGCTGGTCACCGCCGATGACGGCCATCAATACAGCGCCAAGTACCTGGTGACGGCACTGGGCCTGCTGTCGGCGACGAACGTGCCGAAGATCAACGGCCTGGACCAATTCAAGGGGCACATGTACCACACCGCCAACTGGCCGGCCGATGCCGTGCTCGAAGGCAAGCGGGTTGGCGTGATCGGTACTGGGTCCACGGGCTGCCAAGTCATTACCGCGATCGCGCCGACTGTCGGTCACCTCACGGTGTTCCAGCGTTCCGCGCAATACACCGTGCCGGTAGGCAATGGCCCGGTCAGCCGCGAATACGTCGACGACATCAAACGCAACTACGATGCCATCTGGCAAGAAGTGCGTTCCTCGCGGCTGGCGTTCGGCTTCCCGGAGAGCGACATCCCCACCATGAGCGTGGACGCCGCCGAACGCAAAGCCATCTTCCAGCGCGCCTGGGAGGGTGGCGGCGGTTTCCGCTACATGTTCCAGACCTTCAACGATATCGCCACCAGCGAAGAAGCCAACATCGAAGCCCAGAACTTCGTGCGCGAGAAAATCGCTGAAATCGTCCAGGACCCTGAAACTGCCCGCAAGTTGATGCCGCGCGATCTCTACGCCAAGCGTCCGCTGTGCGACAGCGGCTACTACGCCACCTTCAATCGCCCCAATGTGTCGCTGGTGGACGTCAAGGCCAACCCGATTGAAGAAATCACCGCCAAGGGCATTCGCACGGCGGACGGGGTCGAGCACGCGTTGGATGTACTGGTGTTCGCCACCGGTTTCGATGCCGTGGACGGCAATTACAAGCGCATCGACATTCGCGGGCGCGACAACGTCTCGATGAAGGATCACTGGGCTGACGGCCCGTCGAGCTACCTGTCGGTCGCCACCGCCAAGTTCCCCAATATGTTCATGATTCTCGGCCCCAACGGTCCGTTTACCAACCTTCCACCGACCATTGAAACCGAAGTGGAGTGGGTGTCCGACCTGATTGGTTTCATGGAGCAGAACGAGTTGGCCTGCGTGGAACCCTCTGCGCAAAGCGAGCAGGAATGGGGCGTGATCTGCCAGGACATCGCCGACCAGACGCTGTTCGCCAAGACCGACTCGTGGATCTTCGGCGCGAACATCCCGGGCAAAAGCAACAAGGTGTACTTCTACATGGGTGGCCTGGGCGCGTTCAGCGAACAGCTGGCGGCGGTCAAGCACGACGACTACCGGGGCTTCAAGTTCAAGGCCGTGAGTGTCGAAGGCGCGCAACCGCGTCGTGTAACGGAGAACCAGCAATGACGTTGAACAACCCCCAGCTCTTGCGCCATCAGGCCTTTATCGACGGCGTGTGGCTGGCTGCCGACAACGAGGCCACGATCACCGTGGTCAACCCGTCGACCGGTGTGACCATCGGCCAAGTCCCGCGCATGGGCCAGGCGGAAACCCGCCGGGCCATCGAGGCCGCCGAGCGTGCGTTGCCGGCCTGGCGCGAACTCTCGGCCAAGGCCCGTGCCAATGCCTTGCGCCGCTGGTACGACCTGATCATCGAGCACCAGCACGACCTGGCCCATATCATGACCCTCGAACAAGGCAAACCGTTGCCGGAAGCGTTGGGCGAAATCGTGTTTGGTGCGTCGTACATCGAGTGGTACGCGGAGGAGGCCAAGCGCGTCTACGGCGACCTGATCCCCGGCGCGACCGACAAGCGCCTGTTGGTGATCAAGCAACCGGTGGGCGTGTGCGCCGCCATTACGCCGTGGAACTTCCCCAGCGCGATGATCACCCGCAAAGCCGGCCCGGCCCTGGCCGCCGGCTGCACGATGGTGATCAAACCGGCCTCGCAGACGCCATTCTCGGCCTTGGCTTTGGTCTACTTGGCCGAGTTGGCGGGCATTCCCAAGGGCGTGCTGTCGGTGGTCACCGGCGCCGCAGCGGAGATTGCCGAAGAGCTGACCAGCAACCCGGTGGTGCGCAAGATTTCCTTTACCGGCTCCACCGAGATCGGCCGCCAGATCATGGAGAAATGCGCCCACGACATCAAAAAGGTCTCCTTGGAGCTGGGCGGCAACGCGCCGTTTATCGTGTTCGAGGATGCCGATCTCGATGCCGCCGTGGACGGTGCGCTGGCCTCCAAATTCCGCAACGCCGGGCAGACCTGCGTGTGTGCCAACCGCCTGTACGTGCATGACAAGGTGTACGACGCCTTCGTCGATAAACTCGCGTCGGCAGTCGCGGCCCTGAAGGTCGGTGATGGTTTTACCGACGGCGTGACCCTCGGGCCGCTGATCGACGGCAAGGCCGTGGCCAAGGTGCGCGAGCATATCGAGGATGCGCTGGCCAAGGGCGCCAAGGTTGTCCAGGGCGGCGGCGCGCATGCTCAGGGCGAGAACTTCTTCGAGCCCACCATCTTGGTGAACGTGCCAGACAACGTGCGGGTGGCCAAGGAAGAAACCTTCGGCCCGCTGGCGCCGGTGTTCCGCTTTTTTGATGACGCCGAAGTCATCAAAAAAGCCAACGACACCGAGTTCGGCCTGGCGGCGTATTTCTATACCGCCAACCTGAGTCGCGTGTTTCGGGTGGGCGAGGCGCTGGAGTACGGCATCGTCGGGGTCAACACCGGAATCATCAGCTCTGAGGCCGCGCCGTTCGGTGGGGTCAAGGCTTCGGGCGTCGGTCGTGAGGGTTCCAAGTACGGCCTTGAGGATTACCTGGAGATCAAATACCTGTGCCTGGCCGGCATTTGAGCTGATCCATCGCTGTGCGTTTTTTGCTTGATGGCCGTGCGGGCCTTGCCCCGCGGCCCGCTTCACGCTGTGTCGTAAAACATAAAAACAATAGGAAATATCGACATGAACATCGCTTGGAAACTGCCGCTGGGGCTTGGGCTCCTGTCGTGCATTGCTGTACCCGCATCCGCCGCTGACCCTTCCTCGCAATGGGGTACGGGTGATTGGGGCGGGTTACGCAGTGAGCTGCTGGAACAGGGCGTTGACGTGATCGTTGGCTACGTCGGCGAAGGGGCCACCAACGTTCACGGCGGCTACAACCATGACCGCACCGCACGCTACACCGCGCAATGGGCACTTGGCACTCACCTGGACCTGCAAAAGTTGCTGGGCTGGAACGACGCCGAGTTCCAACTGCTGGTGACGGAGCGCAATGGCAATAACCTCTCCAACGAACGCGTCTCCGACCCGCGCGCCCCGCAGCTCAGTTCGGTGCAGGAAGTGTGGGGCAGGGGACAGACCTGGCGCCTGACTCAGATGTGGTATCGCCAGAAGTTTTTCGACAGCGCCCTGGATCTCAAGCTGGGCCGTTTGGGAGTCAATGAAGACTTTGCCAGCTTCCCGTGCGACTTCCAGAGCTTGTCGTTCTGCAGTGCGCCCATCGGTAACGTGGCCGGAGATGTTTGGTACAGCGGCCCCGTCAGCCAATGGGGGGGGCGCGTTCGCTACAACCTGAACGAACAGTGGGCGGTGCAGGTCGGGGCGTATGAGCAGAACCCGTCGTACCTGAGCACCGGCAACGGTTTCAAGCTCAGCGGCAGTGGCACAAAAGGCGCCTTGGTGCCGGTCGAAGTGATCTGGAAGCCAACGGTGGGCCAGCAAGCGTTGCCCGGTGAATACCGCTTGGGCTACTACCACAGCAGCGCCGCCGCCAATGACGTGTACGAGGATATCAACGGCGCACCGCAGGCGTTGACCGGCCAGGCGCCCAAATCCCGTAGCAGCAAACACGGTGCGTGGATCATGGGCCAGCAGCAACTCACCGCCCATCATGGCGATGCATCACGGGGGTTGAGTGTGTTTGCCAGCCTGACCGTGCATGACAAGGCCACCAGCAGCATCGAAAGTTTCCAGAACATCGGTGCGGTCTACAAAGGCCCGTTCGATGCGCGTCCCAAGGATGACATCGGCCTGGGGGTTGCCCGCCTGAAGGTCAACGACGACGTCACCAAGCGCCAGCGCCTGATCAATGACAGCACGGGCATCACCGACTACGACAACCCGCTCTACGTCCCGGTGCAGCACAGCGAATACAACATCGAGCTCAACTACGGCGTGCATGTCACCGACTGGCTGACCGTGCGCCCGAACGTGCAGTACGTGCGTAATCCCGGCGGTGTGTATGAAGTGGATAACGCCTGGGTCGCCGGCCTGAAACTGCAAGCGAGTTTTTAAGCCGTTGTCTGCACCTGAACCGTCAGTCATCGCTAGCCAATATCCCCATCACGATTGAGAAGGAATATAAAAATGAGCAAGTCCTTGGGAAAAGTTGCGTTTGTTACCGGCGCCGGTCAAGGGATCGGTGAGGCCATTGCCGTGCGGTTGGCGGCAGATGGGTTTGCCGTGGCCTGCGCGGACATGAATATTGAAACCGCTCGTCAGGTCGCCGAACGCATCAACAAAGCCGGCGGCAAAGCCCTGGCCATTAGCGTGGATGTGGCTGATCGAGACAATGTCTTCAAGGCTGTAAAGGAAGCGGTGGATGGCCTTGGCGACCTGCATGTGGTCATCAACAACGCCGGCATCGCGCCAATCGCCCCGATTGAAGCGATTACGCCCGAGATGTACCGCAGAACCTTCGATATCAACGTCGGTGGCGTTCTATGGGGCATTCAGGCCGCAGTGGACGCATTCAAAACCCTGGGCCACGGCGGGAAAATCATCAGTGCTTCGTCCCAGGCCGGTCATATCGGCAATCCGGACCTGGCGGTGTATGGCGGGACAAAGTTTGCCGTGCGTGGCATCACCCAGACAGCGGCCCGAGAGCTGGCCCACCTGGGCATTACCGTGAACGCTTACTGCCCCGGCATCGTCAACACGCCGATGATGCGCAAAGTCGCCCAGGATGTCGCGGACAACGCCAATCAAAGCGTGGAGTGGGGGATGGAGCAGTTTGCCCAGCACATTACGTTGAAGCGACTTTCGCAGCCGGAAGATGTGGCGGCCTGTGTGTCATTCCTGTCCGGTCCTGATTCGGACTACATGACTGGCCAGGCCGTGATTATTGATGGTGGGATGGTATTTAACTAAGCGCTGAAGGCGCCAAGTACAACGTGAGGGTAGATAAGATGAATATTACCAAGGGCATTGCATCGCCAGCTAAATTCCTGCTGCAGGCCGACGCATTAATGGATTTATCCCTGCATGGCAAACCGTATGGGGCCAATGCGTATTTGATTTGTGATCAGTTCATTGTTAACCGCGTTCATGAGAAAGCCTTGCCGGGATTCACGAATGAACAGGCAGCTGAACTGGTCGTGTTTGGCGGGCAATGTTCTGATAGTGAAATCAATAAGCACGTTCAGGCAGCTCGTGATTTTGACTACATCGTCGGTATCGGCGGCGGAAAGACGCTGGATACGGCCAAGGCGGCCGCGCATTTCTTGGGTAAACCGGTATTGATACTGCCCACGCTCGCCTCGACAGATGCACCCTGTACGGCGATTTCAGTCATTTACAATGACGACGATACGTTTAACCGCTACTTGTTCTTATCGAAAAATCCTGACGTAGTGTTGGCAGATACCCGGGTTCTGGCAGAACAGCCCCCGCGATTTTTTGCGGCAGGTGTGGGGGATGGCCTGGCCACCTACTTTGAGGCCAGAGCCTGTTTTGCCGCGCAACGCGACAACCTGATCCTGGGCAATGACGGGAACATGCTGAAGCCAACATTGATTGGTTTTGCGATTGCCCAAACCTGCTACGAAACCATCAAGAAATACTCGGCGCAGGCGGCTTATGCCGTTGAGAACAAAGTCATTACGTCGGCGCTGGAAAACACCATTGAAGCGACCATTTATATGTCTGCGGTGGGCGCCGAGTCGGGTGGTTGTGCGGCGGCGCATGCGATTCATAACGGAATGACCACCGTGCATGATCTTCATGGCGCACAGCATGGTGAAAAGGTGGTATTCGGCTTGTTCACGCAATTGGTGATGGAGGCTGCCTCCATGGAGGAGATCGAGGAGGTCGTGGATATCGCGATTGCAGTTGGCTTGCCGTTGACGCTGGAGGACCTGGGCCTGAAGACCTTCAAAGAAGAGGAGTGGCGCAAGGTGGCTGAGGTGGCCTGTGATAAAAACGACACGATTCACAACATGCCGTTTACGGTCACGCCCAATCTGGTCTATGACGCCATAGTGGCAACGGATGCAATGTTGCGCGCCTTTAAACAGAAGAAGTGTGCGCACTAGTTTTCAGCGCGCCGGCGTCGTCAATCGGGTTGAGTGATTGACGACGCCTCAAGGCGGGTTGCGCTATTGAGGCGTTTCAGCGGCAGGCTGAGTGCCACCAGCGGCATCAGTCCAATAAGTCCGCAATCGATTCGGCGGCCAGTTGGTAGGAGCGGCAGCGCGCTTGGGGGTCATAGATCCGCGCATCGATGATTACCTCATCCGCCTGGGTGGTGTCGATGAACTGACGCAGCCAGCTACCCACATCATCCTGGTCACCTACGGCGGTACAGGCCATCGCCTGGGCCAGGCTGTAGCGGTCACGTTCGGTAAGTCGCTCCATGTAGCCCTCCTCGGGGTGTGGTAGAGGCCCCGGTTTGCCTGCATACAGGCGGCTGACCCACTGGCGGTGGGAACTCGCCAGGTACTCGCCTTCAGCGCGAGTAGGCGCGGCGAAGACATTGGCGCCCACGATCACGTAGGGTTGCTGCAACGTGGCGCTGGGGCGGAAGTTGTTGCGGTAATACGCAATGGCATCCATCAGGTTATGCGGGGCGAAGTGCGAGGCGAACGCATAAGGCAGCCCTGATTTTGCCGCGAGTTCGGCACTGTTCAGGCTCGAGCCCAATAGCCAGAGAGGGACATTGTGTTTGCCGGGGATCGCCCTTACGGGCTGACGACCTTCATCGGCCAGGTAGTCGGTCAACTGGCGGATGTCCTGGGTGAAGTCGCGCTCCGAGGCATCGCCGCGCAATGCCCGGATCGCCGGCCCGGCTGAACCCGGTGCGCGACCGATTCCCAGGTCGATACGCCCGGGGAACAGGGTGTCCAGGGTGCCGAAATGTTCGGCCACCGTCAGCGGCGAATGATTGGGCAGCATGATGCCGCCAGCTCCCACGCGCAGGGTCGTGGTGTTCGCCGCCAGGTGTTGGATAAGCAGGCTGGTCGCCGACGAGGCGATGCCCGGCAAGTCATGGTGCTCGGCGATCCAGTAGCGTTTGTAGCCGTGGGTTTCCACATGTCGCGCCAGGGCGACCGCTTCATCCAGGGTATGGGCGAAGGTTTTGTCCTCGCCGATCATCATCAGGTCAAGCACAGACAAGGCTGTCATTGCAGGCTCCGTTTCAAGGTGATTGGACAGGCCACTATTTGAGTGGGAAGTCCGCCCAGGAAGGGTGGTGTTCCAGGCGTTGGTCGATATCGCGCAGGGTGGCCAGGCAGCGCTGCAGCTTGAGATAAATGTCACCGCCGTAATCCCAGCCGAGCACGCCAATGCTGCCGGTGTAACCGACGCGGTTCAGGGCGGCGATCAGTGCGAAGTTGTCCATTTCGCCCCGATCGACGGGCTCCATGGTGGCCACGCCACCCCAACCCAGTTGCGACAGCGCGCTGCCGGACGTGACCACTTGCATCAGATAGGGCTTCATCGCCGCCAGACGTTGCTCCAATTCGCCTTCCTGGCTGGCGTACCAGTGGTAGCCGTTAAACGAAGCGCCCAGGCGCGGGTGTGCGAAGTGCTGGCAGATCTCGACCACCTGCGCGGTGGTCTGGGTCACGTGGTGCAAGTGCGGATACAACGCGATGCGTAAGCCGCGACGTTCGGCAATCGGCAGCAGCGATTCGATGAAGCGCATGATCGCGGGGTGGCCGTTGACCGACGTCTGCACGGCCAGTTCTATCAGTTCGACGCCTTCGACCGTTTCGACCAGGCGTCGGATCAGCGCGTCGTTGCGTCCTTCATGCAGCACCAGGTACAGCCCTTCGATCCGCAGGCCATGTTGTTCCGGTACGTGGGGTAGCCGCGTAAGGTCGGTCAGCGGCGTGCCGCCCCAGGCCGCGACGGTAATGCCGTCATAGCCTAGTTCGGCGAGCATTTCGCACTGGGTCTGGAAGGCATAGACGCCCATGGACGAGTAAAAGAACGAATCAAGTGCGTGGATACGATGAGTCATGGCGGCTCTCCTGACTCAATAAGGCGCGTCGGCGAGGACAGCCCATTCGGGGTGGGCGGCCAAGCGCTGTTCCATGCCACGGAAGGCCGTGACCGAGCGGCGCAGATTGCCGTAGACGTCACCGCCCATGCTCTCCCAGCCAAGCACGCCGAAGCGTCCTGCAAAGCCCCGCCGTTCGAGGGCGCCGAGCAGCACGAAGTTGTCCATTTCACCTTCGTCCAACGGTTCGATGGTGGCCAGGCCGCCCCAGCCGAGTGGGGAGCGACGCGTGCCGGCGATGTTCACCTGTTTGAGCCAGGGCCACAGGGCGTCGAGGCGCTGCTCCAGGGCCTTTTCCTCCATTGCGTACCAGTGGTAACCGTTGAAGACGATGTTCAAGCGCGGATGGTTGAATTCCTTGCACAACGCCACCGCTTGAGTGGTGGTTTGCAGGCCATAACGTGCGTGTGGGTAAAGGTTGATCTCCAACCCACGGCGCTCGCAGATCGGCAATAGGCGCTCGAGCATCCGGCGATCAAAGTTCGTGACGTCGTCGCCGGAATGCAGGGCCAATTCGATGGTGCTGCAGCCTTCGAGGGTCTCGAACACATTGATCACAAAGGCTTCGAGACCCTTGCGATAGATCAGGTACACCGCGCCCACATCTAGGCCCCACGCAGGTTTTACTTGGGGGATCGACTTCAGGTCTTTGCTCCACGCGGACATGGTCAGGCCCTGGTAGCCGAGCTCGGCGAGCATTTCGCATTGCGCGGCCAAGGGATAGGTGCCCAGGGTGGTCTGGAAGATGAAATCCATATGATGCAACGTGCGATTCATGAGTGGGCCTGTGCTGGCGATGGCTCGACGGGTAAGACGGCGCTGGGAAAGTGCGGCAGCAGGTATTCACCGAGCTCGTCGATGACTTCCGCGGCCGGGCGGCGCTGGGGCTTGAAGTGCAGGGCAACGTGACCGACCCCCTGGTCCTGCTGGCGTTTCCAGTGTTCGATCAGGCTGTTTCGACCGGCACGCAGCACGCGCCCCGCCTGCAGCGGATGGTCGGGATCACGGTCCAGGTCGAACAGCGTGCCGTAGCCATACGCCTTGTAGACGTTGGGGCCGCAGGCGGCGCGCCAGCGCTCGATGATCTGCGGGATCAATGCCGGGTTGGAAATGTACGAAAGAATGCCGTCGGTGTGCTGCGCGATCCACTCCAGCGACTGCCCGGCCTGGCCCACGATAATCGTGGGCATGCGCGCGCCGAAGGCTTTGGGCACCAGGTCGATATCGCCGTTCAATTGCCCATAGAAACGCGACGTGTGAGTCGCCCAGTGGGTTTGCGTGGTGGCGCGAATGATCGCCAGTGCATCCCGAAATCGTTCGGCGCGGTTGTCGAAGTCGAGGCCGAAAGCGGGGTATTCCACCGGCCTGTCGCCGGTGGCAAGGCCCATGATGAAACGCCCGCCGAGCAATTGATCGACGCTTGCTGCCTGCTTGGCCACAATCAGCGGATCACGTAGCGGCAAGACGATGCCAGCGGTACCAATCGCAATGTCCTGGGTCACGGCGGCGAGGAAGCCGGCGTAGACCAGTGGGTCGAGGATTTGGCCCACGTCACCGAAGTTCGGGTCGTAGAAGGGCACGTCTCGCAGCCAGATGGCAGAAAACCCCGCCTCATCGACTTTTTGCGCCATATGCGTGTGGTCCTGCAGGGTCGGGCCAGGGCTGTTGGGGTAGCTTTCCAGCGGTGCGATAAAGCCGAAGGTCAAGTGGCCGGGCTGGAACACGCGAGCATAGCCGGGGTGTTGCTTGAGCTCGGGCGCAAGCACGAGGTTGGACGGCATCGAGGTCATTCGAGGAGTCTCGTAGAGTCGGACGGCGGTGGCTTCGCTGAGCATTGCAGCGGTTGAAGTCACGATTGCGCCGACTATAAGTTGTATGATGCGAAAGAAAAATAGGATGAAGTTCCGATCATTTGTGAATAAAACGCTCAAATAACCTGAGGTGGCCATGGATCATTTTGGAGCGCTCGGCGCATTCGTACAGGCCGCGCACACCCGCAGCTTTACCGAGGCCGGACGCCGCACCGGGGTATCGTCCTCGGCGGTTGGCAAGGCGGTCGCACGGCTGGAAGAAGAGTTGGGCGTGCGCTTGTTTCACCGCTCTACCCGCGCCATTACGCTGACGTCCGAAGGCAGCCTGTTTCTGGAACGTTGCCATCGGATCTTTGCCGAGTACGAAGTGGCCAAGCGTGAACTCACCCAGGCCGCCGGCAAGCCCCAAGGCAAGTTGCGCCTTGGTTTGCCGCAGTTGGGCATGCGCCTGATGCCACACTTGATTGCGTTTCAGCAGGCCTATCCGGAGGTCGAGCTCGAACTGGAGTTCAGCGACCGTTTGGTCAACGTCATCGAGGAGGGGTTTGATGCAGTGATGCGCATCGGCGAAGTTCAGGATTCGCGCTTGATGATGCGCACGCTGAACGGCTACAGCCATCGCCTGGTGGCGTCTCCCGGCTATCTGTCGACTCGCGGGGTGCCCTCACGGCCGGCGGAGCTGTCCAGCCATTCGTGCCTGCGTTACCGCTATCCCACCAGCGGTAAGCTTGACCCTTGGCCTCTGGTGGTAAAAAACGGCCAGCAAAGCGTTGAGCTGGGGCAGTCCGCCACGGCCAATGCGATCGAACCGTTGCTCGCCATGGCCGAGGCGGGGCTTGGCATCGCGTGCCTGCCGGATTTTTTCGTCGAACAAGCGATTGCCGCCGGGCGCCTGGTGCCTCTGCTCGACCGTCACCTCAGCGACCACCGCACCTTCAGCATCCTCTGGCCGTCCAGCCGCCAGCCGTTGCCGAAGATCAAGGCGTTTGTCAGTTTCATGTCGTTGCGCCTGACCTGAACTGCCCAACGCAAACTGCCGACGCGCCCGCTTATACGGGGCATCGGCGGGTCTGAGTCGAGTCGATCAGGCTTTGCTGGAGGACTTCGCGGCAAAGGCACCGTCACCCAGTAGCGCGACGACCAACGCGGTGACGCACAGGTAGATCGGATATTCCCAACCGCCATTGGCGTTGGTGAAGCTCCAGCCGTTGCCGAAGTGTACGGTGGCGGCGACAAACAACTGAACCACGGCCAGGGCGGCGATCCAGCGCGCGTAGATGCCCAGCACCAGCATCAGGCCGCCGATCACTTCAAAGGCCATGACCGGGTAGGCCAGAAAGCCTGGGAAGCCGATGGATTCAAAAAAGCCTGCGGTGCCGGCGGGGGTAAACACCAGCACTTTGGTCAGGCCGTGGGCGATGAACATGATGCCCAAGGCAAGGCGTAAAACGAAGGCGGCATAGGGAGCAGTACGGTAGTCGATCATGATGCAGTTCCTTTTTATTTAGTGGGAAAGCGGCAAGGTTTGAGTCAGCCATTGAGAAAAATCCGCCAGTTCCTGCGCGACGATCTCGTGGGCCATGTTGTAGAAATGGGTTTCATGGACGACGCCGATCCGTTCCAGCCAGGTATCGGCCTCCTGCGCCCATGCGACGGGTAGAACGTTATCCTGATAACCATGCGCGATGAACGCTCGCACGGATTTTAGCCTCTCGGCGGAGGCGATGCGTGGCTCAAGCTCGCGCAACATGCGCCCGCTCAACAGGGCAAAACCGGCTACCTGTTCAGGCTCGGTGAGCCCTACGCTGGCGCTCATGATGCCGCCCTGGCTGAAGCCAGCGATCACGGTCGGCATCGCTGGCAGCGCATCAATGAAGCGGCTCAACAGTTGCCGGCTGGATTCAGCCTGTTCCTGGTTGAACGAGGGGCCGTTGCTGGTGAAGTTCACCTGATACCAGGCAAAACCCTGTGGGCCGATTTGCAGCGGGCCGCGCAACAGGATCACTTCCAGCGCCTCAGGCAATGCATCGGCCAGGGGCGCCAGGTTCGCTTCGTTGGAACCCACGCCATGCAGCAGAATCAAGCGGGCCTTGGGCGCGGTTGTGTTGCCGCCCTTGCGCAAAGACAGGCCGGTCTGTGGCTCGCGGCAGACGTCGGAAAAATGGGTATCACGCATGGTCTGTAACGCCTTGATGAGGTTGAGGGGTGGCGGACGAGAACAGGTAGCTGTCCATCGACAGCACGCCGTAACTCACGCCGCCTTCCAGCACGCGGATGTCGTAGTGTTCACCGGCCGCGCCGAGGGCGATGATCAGCGGCAGGAAATGCTCATCCGTCGGGTGGGCCCGTTCAGCCGACGGTGCGTGCTGTTTGTAGTCCAGTAAAAACTCGGTGTTGCCTGCCTGCAGCGTCTTTGCGGTCCAGGCGGCGAACGCCTTGACGTAGTCGGCGCCGAGGCCGGAGGCACTGCGGAACTCATACAGGTTATGGGTCAGGCTGCCGGATGCGACGATCAATACGTTCATCTCCCGCAGAGGCTTGAGCGCCTGGCCCAGTTTCCACGCCTGGCGGGTATCGAGGCTGGCGGGCATCGACACCTGAACCACGGGGATGTCGGCGTGCGGTGCCAGATACAACAACGGGACCCAGGCGCCGTGGTCCAGGCCGCGGCGGGCATCCAGGCGGGATTTCCAGCCGGCGTCCTGCAGCATCTCGACGATGTGCGCCGCCAGGACCGGTGCGCCGGGCGCCGGATACTGCAACTGGTACAGCGCGTCGGGAAACCCACCGAAATCGTGAAGGGTTGCCGGGGCGGTGCTCGACGTCACGCTGACTTCGCCATGGGTCATCCAGTGCGGAGAAAGGATGACGATGGCATCAGGGCGTGGCAGTTCGCGACCGAGCTGGGCCAGGCGTGGACCTGCCTGTCCGGGCTCGATGGCAAACAGCGGAGCACCATGGGACACAAACAACAGCGGGAATGACGTGTTCATGGTGCGTGATGCCTCGGTTCGTGGGTTATTTGCTCAGCCAGGCCGGCGCGATCGAGGTGCCCAGGCCTGCGCCGTAGCCCAGGTAAATGTTGAACCCGGCCAATGGCTCCAGGTAGCGGGCATTCACCAGTGCGCCGGCGTCCACCGTGTTCCAGCCCAGGCTGTGCGCGAGGGCGATGGCGGTCTGCTTGGCGCGTTCGCTGTCGCTGGCGACAAACACACTGCCGGTCTGGTCATGGGCAAAGGTCGGACCGTCGGCCAGCACTTGGGCGAACAGGGTGTTGAAGGCCTTCACCACCTGGGCCTGCGGCAGCGCCCTGGCGATTTCTTCGCTGGCGCTGGTGACATGCCCGATAGTCAGCGACATGTAGTCGGCGCTCAGCGGGTTGGTGATGTCGATCACCACTTTGCCCGTCAGGTCGCCCAGGCTTTGCAGAGCCTTGACAGCGTCTTCATAGGCGGTAGCAACCACCACGACGTCGCTGTCAGCCAACGCCTCGGCCGACGGGTAGGCGCTGACGTTCACGAACTGCGCGGCCAGGGTGCTGGCCTTGCCGATGTCACGCCCGGTGATCCGAACGATATGCCCAGCGGCCGACAGTTGTTTGGCAAACGCCGAACCCATGTTGCCGGTACCCACTACTGTGATTTTCATGTCGACCTCGTGTGCGTTGATGTGTGTTTCGATGGGTTCAGTCTATAGGTTGTGATTTTGAGATAAATAAGGCCAGATGTGATGAATAGTTCCACTAAGTGAGACAGTTATGGATCGGGCGCTGGAGATGCAGGTGTTTTGCACGGTGGTTGATAAAGGCACCTTCGTGGGCGCAGCCGAACCCCTGGCGATGTCCAAGGCCGCCATTTCGCGGTATGTGAGTGCGCTTGAGGAGCGATTGGGGGCGCGGCTCCTGCACCGCACCACACGCAGGCTTTCGCTGACGGAGGAGGGGCGCCAGTTCTACCATCAGGCCCGTGAGGTGCTGGCGCTGATGGAACAGGCAGAAGAAGCCGTGTCGTCCACCGCGCCGGAACCCAGCGGCGTGTTGAGGGTGAATGCGCCGGTCAGTTTCGGCGTGCTGCACCTGGCGCCGCTGTGGGGCGAATTCATGAAGGCCTACCCCCATGTCGAGTTGGACATCAGCTTGAACGATCGCTTGGTGGATCTGGTGGAGGAGGGCTTTGACGCGGCGGTGCGCATTGCGCGCATGGAAAACTCGTCGCTGGTGGGACGACGCCTGGCGGGGACGCGGATGTGCCTGTTTGCGTCTCCCGACTACCTGGACCGTCATCCGCCGATTCGCACCTTGTCCGACCTGGCCGACCACGGCGTGATTGCCTACACCCACTTCGCCATGGGCAATGAGTGGCAATTCGAAGGGCCTGACGGCAGCGAGACGGTGCGCACGCGCTCGACCGCGCGCTGCAACAACGGCGACACCTGCCGCAGCATCGCCCTCGCGGGGGCCGGTATTGCCCTGCAACCGAGCTTCATGGTCGCCGAGGATTTGCGCAGCGGCGCCCTGGTGGAGATCCTGCCGGCGTACCGTTCCATCGAGTTGGGCATCTACGTGGTCTATCCCTCGCGCAAACACCTGGCGAGCAAGGTGCGGGTGTTGATCAATTTTCTGGCTGAGCGCTTCAGCCATCCCCATTGGGAGCAATAGCGCTGTCGAGCCTGAGTTTTTTCGAATAACCACCTGTTCCAGATCATCCGTCGCCCTGGACGTGTGTCTATGCTTGATCAACCCCCGCAGTCGTCGGCAGGTTCGCGGCGTCAACTGTTGAGGGACACATAGGCCTGTTCATGCTGAAGGAGCGATGATGAATATCGAACTGAAGACGAAGCGCGCATTGGTTAGCGCCTCCACCGGTGGTATTGGTTTTGCGGTGGCAAAGGGGTTGGCGCAAGCAGGCGCTGCGGTGGTTATCAATGGTCGCAGCGAACGCTCGGTGAACGACGCCATTGCGCGTTTGCTCGCCGAGGTGCCTGATGCCGTGGTCAGCGGTGTCGCCGCTGACTTGAGCACTGCGCAAGGGGTTGAAACCCTGCTGGCCGGGCTTGGCGCTATCGACATCCTGGTGAACAATGCCGGCATTTATGAGCTCCAGGACTTCTTCGAGGCCGGCGATGACGTCTGGAACAACCACTGGCAGACCAACGTCATGTCCGGCGTGCGCCTGAGTCGCGCGCTGCTGCCGGCGATGGTCGAGCGCGGCTGGGGACGGGTGGTGTTTGTCGCGTCCGAGTCGGCACGCAACATTCCTGCCGACATGATCCATTACGGCGTGTCCAAAACCGCGCAATTGGCGTTGGCCCGTGGCCTGGCCAAACGCGTGGCCGGCAGCGGTGTGACCGTCAATAGCGTGCTGCCGGGGCCGACGCTTTCCGATGGCGTGGCCGAGATGATGAAGGGCGAAGTCGAACGCACCGGCAAGCCCCTCGAAGCCGTGATGCGTGATTTCGTCCTCGAGCGGCGTCCCAGCTCCATCATCCAGCGCGCGTCCAGCGTGGAAGAAGTGGCCAATATGATTGTCTACGTGTGTTCGACCCAGGCCTCCGCCACCACCGGCGCTGCGCTCAGGGTCGATGGTGGGGTCGTCGACGATATTGTCTGACCTGCGTTCAGGGGCGGCGTGACACGTAGACCACCACGCCAATGCAGATGAGCAGGGCCAGCGCTGACAGCAACATCGCGTTCGACATCCCCTGGGCGAACGCGGTGGCATCAGCGCTGGCGATCATCGCCCCGGAAACGGCGACGCCGATCACGCCGCCCAACTGTCTGGCGGAGGCCATCAACCCCGACGCGATACCCGCATCGTGCTGGCTGATGGACGAGAGCATCGCATTGGTAATCGACGGAACCGACATGGCACTGCCGATGCCGACCAGCATCAGCGCGCCGTTGAGCAGCCAGGGCGAGCCGTGTGCGCTGGTCTGCGACAGCGCAAGGAAGCCGATGATCTGTACGCTGAACCCGGTGGTGATGATGCGCGGGGCGCTGAACCGTTTGGCGAAGCGTGACGAGAGCAGGGTTGAAAGGGTCAGCACGGCGGTCAACGGGATAAACGACAAGCCGGTGGTGAACGCGTCGTAGTGCAGGAAGGTCTGGAAGTAAATACTGAAAACGAACACCGTTCCATAGAAGGTCAGATTGATCGCCGCGCCGGCCAGCGCCATGCTGCCCAGCACGGCGTTCCGGGCCAGGTGCGGGGGCAGCATTGGGTGCGCGACCCGCCGCTCGATCAGGATGAACGCCACGGCACAGATCAACGCCACCGCCAGGGCGGAAAAGGTCGCAGCGACCCAGCCTTGTGCGCTGGATTCGGTCAAGCCGTAGGTCAGCGCCGCAACGCAAATGGCAATGCTGATTTGCCCGGGAATATCGATGTGCTTGTCGACTCGCGGGGAGGCGGGGGCGTAGCGCAGGATCAGCGCGATAGCCAGCAGGCCGATCGGAATGTTGAGCAGAAACACACTGCGCCAGCCGAAGTACTCGATCATCAGGCCGCCGATCACGGGGCCGGCCGCCAATGCGATACCTCCGCAGGCGCCCCACAGCGCCACGGCGCAGCGGCGTTTGTCGGGGTCCTGGAACGACACGCGAATCAACGTCAGTGACGTGGGGATCAGCAATGCTGCACCGATGCCCTGGATGACACGCATCGTGATCAGCAGGGTCGTGCTGTTGGCCAGGCCACAACCGATCGACGCGAGGGTGAAGATGGCGAAACCGACTGCGAAAACGGTTTTGGCCCCCCACTTGTCGCCCCAAGCGCCTCCCAGGATCAGCAGGGCGGAAAACGGCAGCGCATAGCTGTTGATGACCCACTGCAGGCCCGTGAAGTCGGTATTGAACGCCTCTTTGAGTGCGCCGAGGCCAACGTTGACGACGCTGACGTCCAGCTGGACAACCAGAAAACCGAGGCAGGCGGCGATCAGAATCGCGCGTAACGAAGGGGAGGGGGTCATGTCAGGCATTTACCTCGAGCGTCGGCGCGGCCAGGCCGCACTGGCGGCCTCCATTCAGACGAACTGCAACACGTCGTTCACGGCTTTACGCGGCTTTTGCGGCCAGTTGGTCGCGCCCGGGTAGCCAACGGTGACCAGCATCACCGGAATCTCGGTGTCCGATAGACCGAACGCCTGGGCCACCGCCGACTGATCGAAGCCGATCATCGGGGTCGACACTAACCCTTGGCCCTTGGCGGCCAGCATCAGTGTCATCGCGGCCAGGGAGCCCGAGCGGATCGCTTCGTCGCGCTGCAACTGCGGGTTTTGCGCGTACATGCCCTGTGCGGCACCGAGCCACATGTCGTAGATCGCCTGGTCGATGATGCCGGCGTCCAGCGTCGGTTTCAGCGAGGCAGGCAAGGTGGCTTGGGGGTTGAGGGTGCCGCAGACGATAAACGTCACGGCTGCGTCCACGACCTTCTGCTGGCCGAAGGCCAATGGCAGCAGGCGGGCCTTGCCCTCGGTGCTGCGTACCGCCACGAACCGCCAGTTCTGCAGGTTGAAGGCGGACGGGGCGTGGGTGGCCAGGTCGATCAGCTCAGCGATCTGCGCATCGGTCAATTGACGTGCAGTGTCGTAGCTGTTGGCGGAGATTCGGGACTTAATAACTTCGGCAATACCGGACATGGTGATCTCTGTGGGTAAAAGGAGGGTGCGCGGTCGCCCGACTCAGCGGCTGAAGCCGTCGAACGGGGTCATATACACCGCGCCGAACGGGTCCAGACGCTTGCGGATTTGCACATCCGGCGTGCCGTACACCACCAGGCTGGTGATGCTGCACAGTTCGAGGAAGCGCTGGCCGAAGGGGGCGAACGTGGTGTCGACGTGGCTGACCACGGCGTCGGCGTTGTAGCGCTCAAGAATGTGCACGGTGCTGTTGTCTTCGTTGACGCTGTATTCGTAGACCAGGGTGCCTGGCTCGGCGCGGGTGGCGGCCACGATAGTCGCGATCAGCGCCTTGAATTCGGCGAACTCTGCGGGTTTTACCGCGAGGCTGAACAGGCAGGAGATATAGGGATGCATGATGAGTGTTTCCGTCAGAGGCACCGGGCGGTGCCTGTGGAGTGGGAGAGGCTCAGGACTTGTCGGGCGCGTCCCCGAACAGCTTGCCGGCACCGGCCCAGTCGGAGGCGGCGACGTCTTCGAAAATCACGTAGATGTAGTTGGCATCGGTGCCGGTGTGCTTGACGATGCTTTCGGTGATGTCAGCGGCCACTGCGGCTTTCTGCGCGTGTTCTTTACCTTCGAACCAGCTCACACGGACGACGGGCATGATGTATTCCTCTTGGGACATTGATCTGGGAAAGGTGCGGGTAGTGCACCGTTGTCTGACTGGAATCCATCGTACTGTTGAACAGGCTGGCGATAAACGGCCTCTGACTATAATCTGGGTAGACTAAAACTCTACAATAAGCGAGCGCTGCATGGTTCCTATCGATTCCTTCCAGGGTGTTATCACCTTTGTCGTGGCTGCACGTTCATCCAGCTTCACCCAGGCCGCCGAGCGCCTGGGGTTGTCGAAATCCGCCGTGGGCAAAGCCATCGCGCGCCTGGAAGAGCGCCTGGGCACGCAGTTGTTTCATCGCACCACCCGGCGCATTTCATTGACCGCCGATGGCGAAGCGTATTTCGTCGCGTGTTCCGCGGCACTGGAGGAAATCGGCGCCGCCGAAAGCGGCCTGGGCCCTGGTGGCGGCGAGCCTTCCGGGCGCTTGCGCGTC
>NZ_JAKNRV010000449.1:0-3610 GCF_023072625.1 Pseudomonas emilianonis | reverse complement strand
TGAAAAGTGGATGACCCTCAACACTGGCAGCCCGAGCGCGGTGCGCTGCGCCGTTGTGCCTGGCCACACATACTGACCGCTGCTGAAGCGCTGTTCGGCATGGGCCTGGGGCAGGCTGCGGAAGTCCTCGGGCGAGCTGACTTCCAGCACGTCCATACGCGCCGCGATCAGCTCGATCACCGGTTTGAAGCGCTCGTGGTACAGCGGGTTGGGCAATAGCCCTTGCGGCGGGTAATTGGACGTCACCAGCACCAGTACGCGACGTTGGAACAACGCCTTGAACAGGCGATTGATCAGCATTGCATCGCCGATATCGTGGACGTGGAATTCGTCGAAACACAGCACGCGGCAGCCGTCCAGCAGCGCATCAAGGGTCACGGCCAGTGCGTCGTGGTGCTGACGATGGGCGAACATGCCCCGGTGCAGGTGGGCGAAAAAGTCATGGAAATGCACGCGTTGTTTTGCGGCAATCGGCAATGCCTGGAAAAACCCATCCAGCAGCCAACTTTTGCCGCGCCCCACCGGCCCGTGCAAATACAGGCTGCGGGTGGGCTGGCCGGCGAGCAGGTGCCGGGTTTCACGCGCCATCGCGGCAATCGCCTGGGCTTGTGCGGCGCTGAGGGTATAGCCGTGCTGCTCGGCCTTGGTCTGAAAGAACGTCGGGATGGGCGAGTCGTCGTGGGTGTGGTGTTTTTTACCGAGCAAACGACGGATCAGGGAACGCGGCGCCAATGGGAGTCACTCTGTGTGCGGTGGTCGCTCACTTTAGGGCGACAGCTTGGATTTGACCAATAGAGAAGCGCGCCGCCAGCTATCTCGAAACCGCATGGCCGTCGGTTTTTAGAAGCGCAGCAGCGGCGTGGTCGGCTGACCCACCGGGCTGACCATCGCATAGTTGTACCCGCCGCCGGACCAGTACTCGGCCTGCAAGCCATCGGCGCTGCGGCTGCCACGGGGCAGGAAGGCGTTTTCCGGGCCCGGTGGACGGATATAAAAACTGATGTGCCGGCCTTGCAGATCCTCGTACAGCACCATCGCCGCCGCGCCTTGTTCGGTGCTGAGCAAACGCCCGCTGACAGGGCTGAAGCCCGCCTGGCTCAGGTCGGGCAGGCGCTGGGCCTGGTTGAAATAGCGGTCGAGCCAGGCTTGCATCGTGTCGCTGCCCTGGGCGTGATAGTCGGCGGGCAGCACACCGTCCTGGGCAAACAGGCGGTAGGCCTGCATGGCGTCAGTCATGGGCAACATGGACGGTTGCGTGGCTTCGCGGGCCTGCCAGCCGCCCAGACCACCAAGGCTGATCGCTATCAGCAGCAGCGCCGCAGTGGCGAAATGGCGATGCGACTGCTGCTTGATGCGCTGGCGGATCAGCGCCGGGTCCAGGTTCGGGTTGGCCGGCTGCTGGAGTGCGCCACTCAAGGCGGCGCGCAATACGTGTGCGTCCTGCTGCCAGGCATGGACCTGCGCGGCGACTTCGGGGTGGGCAGCCAAGTAGGTTTCCAGCACGCGCCGATCGCTCTCCGGCAGTTGCTGATCGACGTAGGCATGCAAATCGTGTTCGCTGGGGGGCAGGCTGATCATTTGAGTATCCGCAGGGAAGGGCGGCTAATTTCGCCATCGCTGAGTTGACGCAGGGCTTGGCGCGCCCTGGACAGACGCGACATTACGGTGCCGATGGGCACATCGAGAATCTGCGCGACTTCCTTGTAGCTCAAGCCTTCGACCGACACCCACAACAGCAGGGCGCGCTGTTCGCTGTTGAGCTGGTCGAAGGCTTGCAGGGTCGACTGGGCGATCACCGTGCGTTCGACCGAGGGCTGCACATCATCGCGGCCAGTAAACAACTCGAGCATGCGTGCATAGCGCCGGGTGCGCCGATGGGCATCGAGAAACTGCCGGTAGAGGATCGAGAACAGCCAGGCGCGCAGGTCGCCGTCGACGGTTTTGTCGGCCCAGCGCGTGATCGCCCGTTCCAGGGTCGATTGCACCAGGTCGTCGGCGCTGCTGGCGTTACGGCTCAGGGACACGGCAAAACGCCGCAGCCTGGGGATGAGTTCACGTAACTGTTCGTCGAGTTCATGCATGGGGAGTCGAGTCTAGCCGGTTGTATGCAGGTAGACGCTGCTCCCTGTAGGTTATTCCACTCGTGATGAAAAGAAACTTTACGCGTGACGGTGAGACGTTTCTGTAAATCGTGAGCACCTGTAATCACCGGCTCGCGCCTCAATCCACCCTCGTACCTGCCAGCTATTTTTCGGCAGTCAACCGATGAGGGTGTATCCATGACGTTTTCACCGACCGACAAGCAGCTTTTTTCCCACCCGGTGCTGGCGCATCTGTCTGTCCTGCAGCGAGTCTTGTTTGAGCAATGGGGCTTTGGCCCGTCAACCCCTCCGGGCTACGGCTGTATCCACCACGCCATCGAAGCGCAAGCGGCGCTGGCGCCGCACGCGACGGCGGCGGTGTGGGCGGGACAGCGCATCAGTTACGAACAACTCAACCGCCAAGCCAATCGTTTGGCCGCGCGCCTGGTCGAGCAGGGCGTGAAACGCGGCGACACCGTGGCGCTGTTCGTCGAGCGTTCGATCCCCATGGTGGTGGGCCTGTTGGCGGTGTTGAAGGTCGGCGCCGCGTATGTGCCGCAGGACGCCAGAATCGTACCGACCCTGCAACTGGCCATGGTCCTCGAGTCCTTGACCAGCCCGGTGATTCTGACCCTGTCGAACCTGGCGGATCGCATTCCGCCGGACGCCGCCCAGCGCCGCCTCTGCCTGGACACCTTCCTGGCCGAAGAGCCCTGGATCACCCAGAACCATCATCCCGCGTTTGCCGCCGTCGACACCCAAGACCTGTGTTTCGTGCTGTTCACGTCCGGCACGACAGGGCGCCCCAACGGCGTGTGTGTCAGTCACCGTAACGTATGCAACATCCTGCTGACGCAGCCCGGGCGGATGGGCATGGCGCCGGGCCGCAACGTGGGGCAGATCCTCAATATCGGGTTCGACATGGCGGCCTGGGAAATACTCGGCTGCCTGGCCCATGGCGCGACCTTGCTGATTCGCGGCAAAGCCATTGCACAGACCGCTGCACAGTGCCATGTGTTGATTGCAACCCCCTCGATACTGGCGCGCCTCGACCCTCGGCAGTGCCCCGATCTCCAGGTGGTCGCGGTCGCCGGAGAACCCTGTTCCCAGGCGCTGGCCGAGCGTTGGGCCGAGCACTGCACGTTCTACAACGGTTGCGGGCCCACCGAAACCACCATCGTCAATACGCTGCATCGGCATGTGCCTGGCGCGCCATTGACCATTGGCCAGCCGACACCCAACAACAGCGTGTATGTGCTCGACGAACAGGGCCGCCCCTGTGAGTTGGGGCAAACCGGGGAAATGTGGGCGGGCGGCGCCGGGGTGACGGCGGGCTACCTGAACAACCGCGCACTGACCCACGAGCGGTACCGCCCGGACCCCTTTCTGGGCGGCGACGCCATGATGTTCCGCACGCGCGACCTGGGGCGCTGGACCGCCGACGGGCAACTCGAACACTTGGGGCGCGTCGATGACCAAGTGAAAGTCCGCGGGTTCCGCGTGGAACTGGACGCGGTGTCCACCGCCCT
>NZ_JAKNRV010000448.1:0-3639 GCF_023072625.1 Pseudomonas emilianonis | reverse complement strand
GCCGCTGCAGCAGCGGCAGCCGGAGCAGGGGCCGCATCGGCGGCGCCCTCGATTTCCAGCTCCAGCAGTTCGTCGCCTTCTTTCAGGCGATCGCCCAGCTTCACTTTCAGGCTTTTGACCACGCCGGCCTTGGGAGCAGGGATTTCCATGCTCGCCTTGTCCGATTCCAGGGTCAGGATGCTCTGGTCGGCTTCGACGGTGTCGCCGACCTTTACAAACAGCTCGATTACTTCACCTTCACCGCTGCCGATGTCAGGTACGCGAATGAGTTCGCTCACAAAAAGTCTCCTCAGCAGTCCAGTGGGTTGCGTTTTTCCGGGTTGATCCCGAACTTGACGATGGCGTCAGCCACCACCTTGGGTTCGATCTCACCACGGTCAGCCAAGGCTTCCAGGGCTGCCAACACCACGAAGTGACGGTCGACTTCGAAGAAGTGACGCAGCTTCTTGCGGCTGTCACTGCGGCCGAAACCGTCGGTGCCCAGGACTTTGAATTCCTTGGACGGGACCCACTGGCGAATTTGTTCAGCAAACAGCTTCATGTAGTCGGTGGACGCGATAACCGGACCCTTACGGCCAGTCAGGCATTCTTCGACGTAGCTCAGCTCAGGCTTCTGGCCTGGGTGCAGGCGGTTGTTGCGTTCTACGGCCAGGCCGTTGCGACGCAGTTCGTTGAAGCTGGTCACGCTCCACACGTCGGCGCCGACGTTGAAGTCGTCACGCAGGATCTTCGCGGCTTCACGCACTTCACGCAGGATGGTGCCGGAGCCCATCAGTTGCACGTGGTGCGCTGCTTCCTTGGTGTCTTCTTCGAGCAGGTACATGCCCTTGATGATGCCTTCCTCGACACCGGCCGGCATGGCAGGTTGCTGGTAGGACTCGTTCATCACGGTGATGTAGTAGAAAACGTCCTGCTGCTCCTGGGTCATCTTCTTCATGCCGTCCTGGATGATCACCGCCAGCTCATAGCCGTAGGTTGGATCAAAGGTGCGGCAGTTCGGAATAGTGGCCGCCAGGATGTGGCTGTGACCGTCTTCGTGTTGCAGGCCTTCGCCGTTCAGCGTGGTGCGGCCGGCGGTGCCGCCGATCAGGAAGCCACGGGTACGGCTGTCGCCTGCTGCCCAGGCCAGGTCGCCGATACGCTGGAAGCCGAACATCGAGTAGAAGATGTAGAACGGCAGCATCGGCTGGTTGTGGCTGGAGTACGAGGTCCCGGCAGCGATGAAGGAGCTCATGGCGCCCGCTTCGTTGATGCCTTCTTCGAGGATCTGGCCCTTCTTGTCTTCCTTGTAGAACATCACCTGGTCTTTATCGACTGGCTCGTAGAGCTGGCCGACGGAGGAGTAGATGCCCAACTGACGGAACATGCCTTCCATACCGAAGGTACGGGCTTCGTCCGGGATGATCGGCACGATGCGCGGACCGACTTCCTTGTCCTTGACCAGTTGCGCGAGGATTCGCACGAAGGCCATGGTGGTGGAAATTTCACGGTCGCCCGAGCCGTCGAGGATAGCCTTGAGGGTATCCAGCGCAGGTGTCGGGATGTTGAAGCTCTTGGCGCGGCGCTGTGGCACGAAACCGCCCAGTGCGGCACGACGCTCGCTCAGGTAACGGGCTTCGGCGCTGTTCGGCTCCGGCTTGAAGAACGGCAGGTTTTCCAGCTCTTCGTCCTTGACCGGGATGTCGAAGCGGTCGCGGAACAACTTCAGGCTGTCGACATCGACTTTCTTGGTGTTGTGCGCGGTGTTCTTCGCTTCGCCGGCACCGGTGCCATAACCCTTGATGGTCTTGGCCAGGATGACAGTCGGTTGTTCTTTGTGGTTGACCGCTTCGTGGTACGCCGCGTAGACCTTGTACGGGTCGTGGCCGCCACGGTTGAGTTTCCAGATCTCGTCGTCGGACAGGTCGGCAACCATCGCCTTGAGTTCAGGCGTGTTGAAGAAGTGTTCACGCACGAACGCGCCGTCTTTGGCCTTGTAGTTCTGGTACTCGCCGTCGATGACTGCGTCCATGCGACGTTGCAGGATACCGTCGACGTCCTTGGCCAGCAGTGGGTCCCAGAAGCGGCCCCAGATGACTTTGGTCACGTTCCACTGAGCACCGCGGAACACGCCTTCGAGTTCCTGGATGATCTTGCCGTTGCCGCGAACCGGGCCGTCGAGGCGCTGCAAGTTGCAGTTGATGACGAAGATCAGGTTGTCCAGCTTCTCGCGGCCGGCCAGGGAGATGGCACCCAGGGATTCCGGCTCGTCGCACTCGCCGTCGCCCAGGAAGCACCAGACTTTCTGCTTGCCTTCGGGGATGAAGCCACGGGCTTCCAGGTACTTCATGAAGCGCGCCTGGTAGATCGCCTGGATCGGGCCCAGACCCATGGAAACCGTCGGGAACTGCCAGAATTCAGGCATCAGCCAAGGGTGCGGGTAGGACGACAAGCCCTGTCCGTCGACTTCCTGGCGGAAGTTGTTCATCTGTTCTTCGCTGATGCGACCTTCCATGAACGCACGGGCGTAGACGCCTGGCGAGGTGTGGCCCTGGAAGTAGATCAGGTCGCCACCGTGTTCGTCGGTCGGGGCCTGGAAGAAGTAGTTGAAGCCGATGTCATACAGGGTTGCGCTGGAAGCGAAGCTGGAGATGTGACCGCCCAGGTCAGAATCTTTCAAGTTCGTGCGCATTACCATCGCCATGGCGTTCCAACGTACCAGCGAGCGAATGCGGCGTTCCATGAACAGGTCGCCAGGCATGCGTGCTTCGTGGGTAACAGGGATGGTGTTGCGATATGGCGTGGTGATGGCGTAGGGCAGTTGCGAGCCACTGCGGGTCGCGAGTTCGCCCATACGGGTCATCAGGTAGTGAGCACGGTCTTCGCCTTCTTTGTCGAGAACCGATTCCAGGGCGTCCAGCCATTCCTGGGTTTCGACGGGATCGAGGTCTTGCATGGCTTGCTCCAGGGCGGAAAGGCTACCAGAATCGGTTGCCTGAAGTTTGCGACTGGCCTTGTGGGCAGACGACATAAATTCTTGGATGGCCGGAGGTTGCTCCGGCGTCCTGTAGTTTTACTACAAATCGTCGGCCATTTCAGCCTTTCGAATGTATATACGAGTAGTAAAACTACACAAGACTGAGCGGGTTGCTCAGTCAGTTAGGTGAGCATAATCGTTATTGTTGATCTTTTGCGAACAAGAAAAGGTAGAAGTTTAATGTTACCTGCCAAAATTTATGAATTTTCAGCTATTTATAACTTTTGTTCGACAGTCCTTTACCGAGCGTGGTTCCTGCGTTCACAGCAACAAGCCCTTCACACGCCGATCAAGGATAGACCATGAGCCTTCCAACGCTGGCTGAACTGCCGGCCATTCTCTTGCCGTTCGCCGATCGGGCTGTGCAGTCATTTCGTGACGCAGTGGCCGCGCTGGACGACGATCATGGCCTTTGCGCGTGGACGCCGCAACGCTGGGCCGACTTCGCCCGCGTGTGCGCCGCCAGTGATTTCGTCATTGAACAGAGTGTTCGTGACCCTTTGATGTTGCTCGAATTGGTCGCCTGGGGCGAGCTGGACCGGGGCTTTGCGCCGGGCGAGCTGTGCGGGCAAATCGCCGGCGCTGTGCAACAGGCCCAAACAGAAGATGAGCTGGGCCGCGTG
>NZ_JAKNRV010000447.1:0-3657 GCF_023072625.1 Pseudomonas emilianonis | reverse complement strand
CTGGGTGACGGCGTCCACCAAGCCCGGGCGCTGGGTCGCCAGACGCAATGCCGGCTCCGGCAGGCGGGCCTTTTGCAGGGCGACGATGTATTCGCGGGCCACTTCAGGCTTGTCACCGGCGCGGATAAACGCTTGGTCGAATTCGAACAGGGCATCGTAGTTCAAGTCGGCGCGAGTCAACGCGTAGCCCAGGGCCATGCGCCGGTTGGGGTCGTCGGGCTTGGCCGCGACCAATGCGCGGGTGCGCTGCACGGCCTCGCTGGCTTGGCCGCCGTCGGCCTGGGTCAACGCCAGACCGAGTTGCAGGTCGACATTGTTCGGCTCTCGCAGCAACGCCTGGCGATACACCGCCTCGGCCTTGGCCCACTGCTGTTGGTTGCGATAGGTGCGCGCCACCGTGGCGAGCGCCTGGGTGTTCAGGTTGCGATTCTTGCCCTGGGCCTCATACACCTTCAGCACTTCGGCGTCCTGGCCTGCCCACCCGGCGATCACCAGATGGTCGCTGACCTGGCCCGGCGTCTGGCGTTCGGCAGACAACTGGCGCAGTTGGGTCAGAGCGGGTGTGAAGTTGCCGTTGCGCGCCTGGATAATCAGGGCGTCATAGGCCGGGTCGGCCACGGCTAAGGCGGGCATCAGCAACTGGCTGCACAAGGCGACCCCGATGAGCAGTCGCAACCGGCCTGATGCACTGAGTGGTGGGTTTGGCAACATATCGTGGGCTTCCTTACACACGGAAAGCTGTAACGATAGGTGGTCCTGAGCAATTTGCTGCAGGGTGCCGGCGTCTCGGGACCCGGCCTAGCTTTCCTGTGGGAACTATCCCTTAAGAAAGTCGGAAAAAGGCCAACTCATAACAATTGTTCAGAATTGCCCGACACACTAAAAAATGAATACGGGGGCGGACTTGCCGGGGATAACGGGGTATCAGCCAATCGCCATGGCGACTATTTGACCCGTATCACCCGCAACTCCGCCCCCGCAATTTTTTTTAACGGTGCAGAAATTATTACTGCGCGCCGCTCATCGCACCGACTTTGGCCATGACAAAGTTGAGGAATTGTTCAACGGTCATCTTCTGGCCGTTGAACGTCACTTCGTTGTTGGCGTAGTGCAGCTTGGACACCACATCGCTGCCGACCAGGGTCGCCAGTTGCGTGCCGACGGCCACGCCGCTGACCATCTCGCTGGCCATCTGGGATTGCTGCTCGATCGCTTCAGGTTCGGTCACACCGGCAAGCTGCGCCTGCAGGGCGGCAACGTCAGCGATCATCGGCTTGGACAGGCTCAGGTTGGCATCGAGCAACGCGATGATCTGCTTGCCCAGCTCCATCGGTGGCAGTTCCATGCTGCTCGGCTTGGCCAGGTCCACGATCAGGTTGAATTTGCTTTCGCCACGGGTGGTTTTCAGCGACAGGTTTTCCACCGCCACTTGCGGCTTGGCGCTCAGTTGTTGGCTGACGTTGGCCTCGACCAAAGCCTGCTCGGCCTCGCTCAGTTGCAGCTCAGGCGCTGGCTTACCGGCGGCGGCAGCGGCCTGCACCGGCGCCATTTTGTCCTGATAGAGCTTGGTCAGCACCAGCATCGACGGCACGTCGATGTTTTTCATGCTCAGGGCCATGGCGGCCGAACCCACGGGTTTGCCCTGGTAACCGATCTCGTCGATCTTGTAGTCGACGCGGCCGGCCAGGTTGTTGTCCTTGATTTCGCTGGTGTCTTTCTGCTCGAAGCCCTTGAGGGTCAGCACGGCCTTCTGCGGGCCCATGGTGAGCTTGGTGTCGGTCAGTTCCACGGTGTTCTGCCCGGTGTAGAAGCCGAACGTGGATTTATCCAGGTTGCTGGCCACGGTCAGCCCGGCCAGTTCGGCTTCGAACGGCGAGCCATTGGCGTCGACTACGGCGACCTTGAGGCTGTTCATGTAGCCGTCGGCCTTGACCTTCTTGCCTTCGGCGCTGCCGTCGAAGTTCAGGTTGGCGCCGGAGAAACTCACGGAAGACGTATCGTCCTTGAACTCCAGCGGCAGCAGTTCGACGTTGCCGTTGACCGAGCGGCTGTAGCCGATGTTGGCCACGCCTTTGAGCGGCGATACGTCTTTGGCGGCGGCAAACCACTTCTCGGTGGTGGGGTTCTTTTCCAGCTCATAGTGACTGGTGGCCATGACCGGCAGCCATTTCAGCGTGACCAGGCGCGAGACTGGCAGCGGGCCGTGTTCGATATGGTCGACGAACAGCAATTCAGGGTTCGGGTTGTCTTCGCCGAAGACCGCGCCTTGTGCTTTCAGGCGGTAATGGGCGGTGCTGCTGAATACGCCACGTTCCAGGGACACCAGCTCAAGGGCCATCGTGCCGTCGACACCGGCCATGGAGGTCTTGAGTTCCTTGTTGGCGTTCTGGATCGCGGTTTGCAGCACCGGTTCCAGTTGTTTACCGGTGAACCAGGCGCCGCCTGCACTGACGACGCCAACGGCGACAACGAAACCCAAAAGAACGACTGCTGGCTTATTCATGAAGTGACCTGATCAAATCCTGTGAGAAGTGGGCTGTCTTCCTTGAACCCCAAGTGAGGTTGGCTCAAGCCCGCCGAAAAACGGGGGGAAGATTAGCACTGGGGGCCGCGAACGGCCCAGACTTTCAGAGGGATCAGTTCTACACAAGTTCAGGAGTATTCCATTTCGATCTCGTCCAACTGGTGGTCGAAACTCTTCAAACGGGCGGTCCAGGTGTACACCAACACCTCGAATTCACGGTGTATCACGGCATTGCCGGGGGTATCGACCTTGGGATCACAGAAGTCCAATTGGTAGCGCTCTCGGGCCATCTGCGTGGCGACATCGGACAATTCCCGCGCGTTATTCAGCCAATGCCTACCCTCGGCAACTTGTCGATCGAGCAGCACGCATTGTTTTTTCAGGGTTTCGAGACTTTTTTCCAGCGGCGTGCCGGTCAGGTCGCCCATGACTTCCTGGAAGGTACGCCCAGGCTGCCAATAGCTGCCCCAGAAATAGCGGTCGAACACGGTTTCGACCCGGCGCAGGGCGACCTTGGTGTCCCAGATCGCAACGCGGGTCTTGCCTTGTTCGAGGAGCTTTTTCTTCACCCGTAGATTTTGGTAGGACGCCCAGGCGACGACGCCGATGGACAAGGTGCCGATAACCAGGCAGGCGCTGTCGAGAAACACCATGGCCGTGTCGATTCGGTGAGCGAGCATGACGCCGTAGAAGTAGGCCGCCGATAACAACACCAGTGCGAAGCACACGCACCAGAAAGCGGGAGCATAAGGGTTTTTCATTATTGGAATCCCCATGAGCAAACGCGAGCTGTGTCAGGCGAACCCCCTGCCGGTCAAAAAGCATGGCGGCCCGCCTGTCAAAGCATAGCTACCTGCTCAGGGTTTGCCGGGTTGTGAGGCTTGCGTTCGTCCGCTTTCC
The DNA here is from genome assembly GCF_023072625.1 of Pseudomonas emilianonis. Taxonomy (NCBI): domain Bacteria; kingdom Pseudomonadati; phylum Pseudomonadota; class Gammaproteobacteria; order Pseudomonadales; family Pseudomonadaceae; genus Pseudomonas; species Pseudomonas emilianonis. The sequence goes on along the minus strand of NZ_JAKNRV010000447.1, from coordinate 233 downwards.
CAACCGCCGCCCAGGGCCAGGAACAGATCGATCTGGCTCATGGCAACCTGCGTGTTGGCCGCCGCCAGTTGCCCACGCACATCGGTGTAGGTGCGCGTGGCTTGCAGGTCGGCCAGGAACGACGCACGGCCGGCCTGGAAGAAGCGGTGGGTCTGGTCGGCGGCTTCTTTGGCCGACGCGTCGGCTTCGGCCAGCGCGTCGCGGCGCTGTAACTGCGCGGTGTACTGCGCCAG
>NZ_JAKNRV010000446.1:0-3666 GCF_023072625.1 Pseudomonas emilianonis | reverse complement strand
GGCAGGCGCTTGAACATCGCCTCGTAGTCGTCCAGGCCCAGGCTTTGGTGGCACGGGCGCAGGTCGAGGTTGTCCAGGTCGTTGGTGACGCCGCCGAGCAGTTCGTGGATTAGCGCGGTGCCGCTTTCCGGCAGGACCTGCGGCAGCGGATAACCCTCGGCCTGCAGGGCCCGCAGGATATTCAGCGCCGCCGCCGGCGTGTCCAGGCCCACACCGTTACCAATGCGACCGTCGCGCGTTGGGTAGTTGGCGAGGATCAGGGCAATGCGCTTGTCGGCATTCGGCACCCGCGCCAGTTCGACCCAACGGCGCGCCAGTTCAGCCACAAAGTCCATGCGCTCCGGCGCTGCGCGATAGCACACCACGTCCGACTGGCTGCGCTCGCTGCGCCAGGCCAGGTCCTTGAAGCTGATCGGCCGGCTGATGATGCGGCCATCCAGTTCCGGCAAGGCAATGTGCATCGCCAGGTCACGCGGGCCGAGGCCTTGTTCACTGGCCTGCCAGCCGGGTTGATTGTCTTGGGCACAAATCGCCTGAATCACCGGGATATTGCGGCGAAACGGGCGCAAATGTGGCGCCTCGGGGCTGGACTGGGCAAAGCCGGTGGTGTTGAGAATCACCGATGCCTGCACTTCATCCAGCCAATCCTCGACCGTCGTCAGGCAGCCGGGCTCCTTCAGACTGGCCACCGCCATCGGCAACGGATTCAGGCCCGCCGCCTGCAGGCGCTGGCAGAACACATCGATAAAACCGGTATTGGCCGCTTGCAGATGGGAGCGGTAGAACAGCACCGCCGCCACCGGGAACTCGGGATTCCAGTCCGACTGCCAGTCGTTGAGGCACGCATTGGCCTGATGCGGGTGATAAATCGCGCTGCGCGGCAGTGTTTGCGGCTCGGCCCAAGCATAGTCGCGGCCCAGGTAGCCACTGGCCAGGCAGCGATAAAAATCCAGCGCGTTGCCCAGGCCGCCCTGGCGCAGGAACTGCCACAGGCGCTCACGCGCTGCCGCATCCACGGTGCTGAGGCCACTGAGCTCCGGGTCCGGGCGATCATCCCCCGGCACCAGGATCAGCGTGACCCCGCGCTCGGCCAAGGCCACCAGACGCTCGATGCCGTAACGCCAATAGCCGATCCCGCCGTGCAGGGAAATCAGGATGACCTTGGCGTGGCGCAGCACTTCATCGACGTACAAGTCCACCGAGGCATGGTTCTGCACCTGCATCGGGTTGGCCAGGCGAAAGCTGGGGTAGTCCTCAGGCAATTGCTGGGCCGCTTCAGCGAGTAGCGCCAGGCTGGAGTCGCCACTGCACAGGATCACCAGCTCGGCGGGGGTTTGTCCAAGGTCGGCAATGTTGTCGTCCGCGACGAAACCGCCGGGCTGGGTCCTGAGCAGGTGCATGGGTTAAACGCTGAGGGCGGCGCGCAATTGCGCTTCGAGGCCCGCCGCATCCAGCTCCTGGCCGATCAGCACCAGGCGCGTGATGCGCGCTTCGTCGGCGCTCCAGGCCCGATCGAAATGCTTGTCGAAGCGCGTGCCCACGCCCTGGATCAGCAGGCGCATCGGCTTGTTCGGGATCGCCGCAAAGCCTTTTACGCGCAGGATGCCGTGCTGCACCACCAGTTGGGTCAGGGCGTCGAGCAGCAGGGCTTCGTCGGACTGGGGCAGATCGATGGAAATGGAGTCGAACGCATCGTGATCATGATCGTCTTCACCTTCGTGATGATGATCGTGATGGCTGTGGCGACCGTCGATGTGCGCTTCGGAGTCGGCGCCCAGGCCGATCAACACGTCCAGCGGCACACGACCGCTGCTGGCTTCGATGATCTTCACCGCCGGCGGCAACTCTTCGGCGACTTCCAGGCGCACGCGGGCCAGGTCTTCGGGGCTGATCAGGTCGCACTTGTTGAGGATCACCAGGTCGGCGCTGGCCAGTTGGTCGGCGAACAGCTCATGCAGCGGTGATTCGTGGTCCAGGTTCGGGTCGAGTTTGCGCTGGGCGTCGACCTGGTCCGGGAACGCGGCGAAGGTGCCGGCCGCCACAGCGGGGCTGTCGACCACGGTGATCACCGCGTCGACCGTGCAGGCGCTGCGGATTTCCGGCCACTGGAACGCCTGCACCAAGGGCTTTGGCAGGGCCAGGCCGGAGGTTTCGATGAGGATATGGTCGAGGTCGCCGCGACGGGCGACCAGTTCGCGCATCACCGGGAAGAACTCTTCCTGCACGGTGCAGCACAGGCAGCCGTTGGCCAGCTCATACACGCGACCGTTGGCTTCTTCCTCGGTGCAACCGATGGAGCACTGTTTGAGGATTTCACCGTCGATGCCCAGCTCGCCGAACTCGTTGACGATCACCGCGATGCGACGGCCGTGGGCGTTATCGAGCATATGGCGCAGCAAGGTGGTTTTGCCCGAGCCGAGAAAGCCGGTAACGATGGTGACGGGGAGTTTGGCCAGTGTTTTCATCGGATGCCCTTGGGGGCGGGCATACGGGACGATAGGCCCTGCGCAGCGCGCAGCAGCAGATTTCGTCACCGGATCACCCCGCCCGGTTGAATTGAAAAATCGGTTACGAGGCAGGTCTCCTGGCTTGGGGCTTGCGGGTCTTGCGACCGGCGCTGGCTGCGCCTTCCCGCCTTGATGGCAGTGGCGTGGCAGTCAGATAAACCCTTCACAGTTGCGGGGGCAGCCGCGGCTTGAACCGCGTTCCCTTCTTAGCTTCGGCCTGGGCCGAAGAACCTCGAAGGTGCAAGGCTACAGGTGCTCGGTCAATTTGACTACCGTCGCCCTGCATGCTTTCCTACTCACCTTGTTTCGGGTGCCCTTCACAGGGTGAAACGGGAAACCGGTGAGTCATAGCGATATGACCAGTCCGGTGCTGCCCCCGCAACGGTAAGCGAGCGAAGCGTCACAGCCACTGTGCTTTGTGCATGGGAAGGCGATGCTTTCAGGGCTCAGTTCTAGAGCCCCCTCGCAAGCCCGGAGACCGGCCCGAAAAAATCATCCAACAAACCCGCGGTGGGCGGGCGCTGTTTGAATCCTGCGTGCCTGGCTCGTGGGATTTTCATGCGCTCGTGTCACCCTGAAACCCTGAAGGGACGCGCCATGTCGATCATCAGCAGCACCTCGCATACCTCTAGCAGTACCGCCACCCTGAGCCAACGCCTGAGCGCCGCCATCGGCGCGTCGATCCTCGGCGCGTGCCTGGTGTATTTCGCCGGGTTCTCGCATATCGAAGCGGTACACAACGCCGCCCACGATACCCGCCACAGCGCCGCGTTCCCGTGCCATTGAGACCTGCCGACATGATTAAGCGTATTGCACAAACCGCAGGTTTCAGCGGGCTGCTGGCCGCCCTGTTGCTGACTCTGCTGCAAAGTTTTTGGGTCGCCCCGCTGATCATGCAGGCGGAAACCTTTGAAAAAGCTCCGGCTGCGACAGAAGTGGTGCATGAGCACGCCGCCGGTACAACCGCGCACACCCATGACGCCGAAGCCTGGGAGCCGGAAGACGGCTGGCAGCGCGTGCTGTCCACCACCGGCGGCAACCTGGTGGTGGCGGTCGGTTTCGCGCTGATGCTCGCCGGTCTCTACACCCTGCGCGCGCCGACCCGCACGGCTCAAGGGCTACTGTGGGGCCTGGCCGGCTACGCGACCTTTGTCCTGGC
>NZ_JAKNRV010000445.1:0-3678 GCF_023072625.1 Pseudomonas emilianonis | reverse complement strand
CGTGGCCGCCAGCCTCGGCGCCGAACATCTGGGCATTGCCGTCGACCTCAGCCAGATCGACCAGGTGCAACACACCGTCGACCGGGTTTTCGAGCACTTCCAACGCCTGGATTACCTGATCAACAGCGCCGGCGTGGCCTTGCTGGATAAGGCCATCGACGTCAGCGAAAGCGCCTGGGACACCACCCTCGACATCAATCTCAAGGCCAGCTTCTTCGTCGCCCAGGCCTGTGCCCGGCACATGCTCGCCCAGGGCGGCGGGCGCATCGTCAACCTGGCCTCCCAGGCCGCCGTGATTGGCCTGGACCGGCATGTCGCGTATTGCGCGAGCAAAGCGGCCATCGTCGGCATGACCAAAGTATTGGCCATGGAATGGGCGCCGCAGATCAACGTCAACGCCATCTCCCCCACCATCGTCGAGACGGCTCTGGGCAAGCAGGCCTGGGCCGGCGAAGTCGGCGAGCGGGCCAAACTGCAGATCCCGACGGGCCGCTTTGCCCAGCCGGAAGAAATCGCCGGGCTGGCGTTGTACCTGCTCAGCGACGCAGCGCAGATGATCACCGGCGCCAACATGGTGATCGACGGCGGCTACAGCATTCAATAATTGATCTTTTTGTCGTGAGGTTTTGTCATGTCCACCGTTACCGAACGCACGCCCGAGCAACTCGCCCCGATCATCCCGAAAACCATGCAGGCCGTGGTCTGCCACGGCCCGGAAGACTACCGCCTGGAAACCGTCGACGTGCCCACCCCAGGCCCCGATGAAATCCTCACCAAGGTCGAGCTGTGCGGCATTTGCATGGGCGACATCAAGACCTATCGCGGCGCCCCCTCGTTCTGGGGCGACGCCGAGCAACCGCGCTACGTCAAACCGCCGATGATCCCCGGCCACGAATTCGTGTGTCGCGTGGTGGCTCTCGGCCCCGGCGCGGAAAAGCGCGGGGTGAAGGTCGGTGACCGGGTGATCTCGGAGCAGATCGTGCCATGCTGGGGCTGCCGCTTCTGCAACCACGGCCAGTACTGGATGTGCCAGAAACACGACCTGTATGGCTTCCAGAACAATGTGCAGGGCGCCATGGCCCAGTACATGATCTTCACCAAGGAAGGCATCATCCATAAAGTGCCGGACTCGATTGCGCCGGACGAAGCGATCCTGATCGAACCGCTGGCCTGTTCGCTGCACGCAGCGGAGCGCGCCAATGTGGATTTCGACGACGTGGTGGTAGTCGCCGGCGCCGGCACCCTGGGCCTGGGGATCATCGGTGCGGTACGCCTGCGCAACCCGAAAAAACTGATCGTGCTGGACATGAAACCCGAACGCGCCGCCCTCGCCCTGCGCATGGGCGCCGACGAAGTGTGGAACCCGGCCGAGGTGGACGTGCTAGCGAAGATTCGCGAGATTACCGAGGGCTACGGCTGCGACATCTATATCGAAGCCACCGGTCATCACAAGGCCGTCAACCAGGGCCTGGCGATGCTGCGCAAACTGGGGCGCTTCGTCGAGTTCAGCGTGTTCAACGACGAGGCCACGGTGGATTGGTCGATCATCGGCGACCGCAAGGAACTGGACATCCTCGGTTCGCACCTGGGCCCGTACATGTACCCACGCGCTATCGACTTCATCGGCAACCGCAAGATCGACATGCGTGACGTGGTGACCCACAAATTTGCCCTGGCGGACTTCAAGGAAGCGTTTGCGGTGATGGAGCGAGGCGACAAATCACTCAAGGTCGTACTCGAACCCTAAGCACACCACACATCCCGCACTGAACAGCGGTGAACCCATAAAACAAGAACACAGGAACCCGCGTTATGAATCGAGTCATCAACGATCCAGACCAAGTGGTCGAGGACATGCTGCGCGGCATCCTGGTCGCGCACCCGCAATTGCGCCAATACGAAGCCAATCCACGGGTCATCGTCAAAGCCAAACCGTCGAGCCAAGGCCGCGTCGGCATCGTCACCGGCGGCGGCTCGGGCCATGAACCGGCGTTTCTCGGCTACGTCGGCCCCGGCCTGGTCGACGCCGTGGCCGTCGGCGAGATTTTCTCCTCGCCCACCGCCAAAAGTTTCTTCGACGCCTTCCGCGCCGCCGACCATGGCGCAGGCGTGGCCTGCCTGTACGGCAACTATGCCGGCGACAACATGAACGTGAAGCTGGCGATGAAAATGGCCGCCAGCAAAGACATGCGCATCCGCACCGTGGTCGCCAACGACGACGTGGCGTCCGCGCCCAAGGCCGAGATTGCCAAGCGCCGCGGCGTGGCCGGGGAGATCTTCATGTGGAAGATCGGCGGTGCCGCTGCCGCCCAGCACTACGACCTGGACGGTGTGATCCGCGTCGCCCAAAAAGCCGTCGACCACTGCCGCTCGATCGGCATTGGCCTCACCCCCTGCACCATTGCCGCCGTGGGCAAGCCGAATTTCCAGATTGCCGACGGCCAGATGGAACTGGGCATCGGCCATCACGGCGAACCGGGCATCGAAGTCATCCCGATCGAACCCGCCGCCGCCATGGCCGAGCGCATGCTCGCGCCGATCCTCGCCGACCGTGATTTCAGCCAAGACGACAGCGTGGTGGTGCTGGTCTCCGGCCTTGGCGCCACGCCAGTGATGGAGCTGTATATTTTCTACGCCGAGGTGGAACGCCAACTCACCGCCAAAGGCTTGAAGATTCACCGTTGCTACGTGGGCAACTACTTCACGTCCCTGGAAATGATGGGCGTAACCCTGACCCTGCTCGGCCTCGACTTTGAGTTGAAAACCCTGATCGACCAACCCTGCCGTTCCATCGGCTTGACCCAGGCGGAGTGAACCATGAGCGAGCATTTTTCCACCCGCGACGGCAGCGCTATCGTCGCCGACCTGGTCAGCGTGATCGTGGCCAACCGTGAGTACCTCAGCGCAGTCGACGGCGCGATTGGCGACGGCGACCACGGCATCAACATGGCCAAGGGTTTCGCGCATTGCGGGCGCACGATCGAAGGCCGCCAACTGAGCCTTGCCGAAGCCCTGGACGAACTGACCCTGAGCCTGATGGAAGGCATCGGCGGCTCCATGGGGCCGCTGTACGGCAGCCTGTTTATCGGCATGGCCGATGAAGTGCGTAGCAGCAAAGACATCGACGCGGCCACCTTCGCCCACCTGCTGCGTGGCGGCTTGACCTCATTGCAGGACATTACCGAGGCCGGCGTGGGCGACAAGTGCCTGATGGACACCTTGATCCCGGCGGTCGAAGCGTTTGAGCACGCCCATGCGCGGGGGGCGTCCTTCCACGATGCGCTCGATGCGATGAAAACCGCCGCCTCACAGGGCCGTGACTCGACCAAGGACCTGGTGGCCAAGATCGGCCGCGCCAGCCGCCTGGGCGAACGCTCGCTGGGCGTGTTGGATGCCGGTGCGGTGTCGTGCTGCCTGATCCTCACGCGCCTGGCGGACTCCGTGCAGCCGCGACTGGTGTAACGCCTCAGGTTGGCGTTTGCTTGACCTGCTGGATATACCGCGCCACCGCCGGCGCTTGCTCAAAGCGCCGGTGAATCAACGACAGCCACGACGCCGCGTCACTGCCCTGAATGCTGCGATAAACCACGCCCGGCAGACTCACATGCCCGACCACCGACGCCGGCACCACGGCCACGCCCTGCCCCAATGACACCAACGCCACCACCGCGACCAACC
>NZ_JAKNRV010000444.1:0-3680 GCF_023072625.1 Pseudomonas emilianonis | reverse complement strand
GCCAGCCGGGTGTATGCCGAGCTGGCGGCCATGGGCCTGGTCAGTGGTGAAACCGGTCGCGGCACTTTCGTGCGGGAAATTTCCCTGCCGCCGGGGCAGGGCAGTGGGCAGATGAGCGTGGCGCCGGGCATGCTGGATCTGAATTTCAACTACCCTTCATTGCCGGGTCAGGCCGATCTGCTGCGCACGGCGTTGCGTCAGCTGGCGCTGTCGGGGGATCTGGAGGCATTGTTGCGCTATCAGCCCCACGCCGGGCGCCAGCATGAGCGTGCGGCGGTGGCGCGCCATCTGCTGAGTCGAGGGCTGACGGTCGAGGCCGACCAAGTGCTGGTGGTCAGCGGCGCGCAACACGGGTTGGCCGTGACGCTGATGGCGCTGCTCAAGCCGGGGGATGTGATCGCCGTCGACGCGTTGACGTATTCGGGGTTCAAGGTGCTGGCGGAGACCCTGCACCTGGAAATGCTGCCGATCGCGGTCACCGCCAGCGGCCCCGACCTCGATCATCTGCACAGCCTGTGTCGCCAGCGTCCGGTACGTGCGGTGTACAGCATGCCGACCCTGCATAACCCGCTGGGCTGGGTGATGGGCCTGGAGCAACGCGAACAGCTGGTGGCCATTGCTCGTCAGCACAATCTGATGATCATCGAGGACGCCGCCTACGCGTTTCTGGCAGAACATGCGCCACTGCCTTTGGCGACACTCGCACCGGAACGCACGGTGTATGTCGGCGGCCTTTCCAAAAGCGTCGCCACCGGCCTGCGGGTCGGCTTTGTGTCAGCCCCGGCGGCTTGGGTGAAGGCTCTGGAGCGCAGCATCATGGCCACGACCTGGAATGTGCCGGGGGTGATGAGCGCGATTGCAGTGGCCTGGCTCGACGACGGCACGGTCGCCCAGTTGGAAGCACAAAAACGCCAGGATGCCCAGGCGAGGCAGGCATTGGCGGCGCAGGTGCTGAAGGGGCTGGCGTACATCAGCCATCCCTCGTCGTATTTTCTCTGGCTACCCTTGGAGGAGGATGCCCGCGCCGATCAAATCGCCATGACCTTGCAGCGCGAAAATGTCGCCGTGTCCACCGCTGAACCGTTTGCCGTCGGCGCACATGTGCCCCATGCGCTGCGCCTGGCGTTGGGTTCGGTGGGGATGACGGCGCTGCACGAGGCGTTGGTGGCGGTACGCAAGGTGGTGGCGTGGTGAGCCGAGCTTAGGCGGCTGACTGCCGGCGGTCAGAGCGTGAAGCCGCGTTCCATAATGCGTGCTGACGCTATCCGGCACTTCCTGCTTAAGTGGCACATCGCTATGCTGCTGCGAAAACAACAAACCGCCTTGTGAGAAAAAATGGAATTTAATTGGCACAGCGACCCCATCACCCGCAGCACCCCGATCACCCCTCACTACAAAAACACCCAGAACGTGCGCCGTTTCATGCTTGAACACTGCGGCCCGAGGTTCAAGTTTGACCGCGCATTCATGGTCTGGATTCGCAACGACACGGCGAAAAACCTGGGCGATGTGGTGGATGAGTGGCAGCGTCGAAACGAGTGCTTATGATTACTCAAGGCATGGCGGTACTGATCGACTACGGCATCCATTTGACGCCGGGCCTGCTGCTGTTCGGCGTGTGGTTCGCACTCACCCCCAGGTCGATGACGGCGATGCGCATCCTGATTCTGTTGGCGGCGTTTGTGCTGATGCGCGATGCGATGACGCCGTTGCGCATGTGGGCGCTCAGTGACGACGTGCAGATTGCATTCACCGCCAATGCCTTTGTGCTGGCGGCGCTGGGCGGTTTGTCGCTGTTGCTGGTTGCCGGGCTGGCGTGGGTGGCGCCGGACTTGTCGCGGTTGGTCCTGTGGTCCAAAGGCAATTGCGCCGTCGGACTGGCGACGGGGTTGGCGGTGGGCTGCCTGATCGGCGTACCGCTGCGGCTTTACCAGGGTGTGGATACGCAAGCGATCCACGACTACTGGGTGTGGCTGCCAGGCATGGTGGTGTTGGCCTATGGCGCCAATGCGTTGGAAGAGGTGTTGTTTCGCGGTTATCTGCAGGGGTATCTGGAGCAACAACTGACGCCGCTGCGGGCGGCCTTGATCAGCGGCGTGGCGTTCGCGGCCTGCCATGCCTTCCTGGCCCTGAGCGTCACCCAACTGGGCTGGCCGGTGTTGCTGTTTACCCTGATCGAGGGGCTGGCCTGCGCATTGTTGCGCATGCGTCATGGTGTGTTGGCCGCGACGCTCGCCCATGGCACGGCGATCCTGTTGATTGCCGTGCCGCTGGTTGCTTAAGCGAAATGCGCTGCAAATGTGGGAGCAAGCAAGCCAACTCCCACATTTTCAACGCACTCAGCGTGGCGTGAGTGCCGGTGTACGCGGCGGAATCAGGCGTTTGCTGCCGGTGGCCTCATACGCCGATGCCAGCCGCAGCAGCGAGGAGTCATCATAAGCACGCCCGGCAAAGGTCAGCCCGACCGGCATGCCGATATCCGCCATCACGCCCATCGGCACGGTAACGGTCGGCACGCCCAGATGGCGAATGGCAAGGTTGCCGTTGGCTACCCACACACCATTGCTCCAGGCGATATCGGCGGATGCTTCATTCACATCGGCATCCGCAGGGCCGACGTCGGCCACGGTAGGGAAAATCACCGCATCGAGGCCGAGCTTATCCATCCAGTCTTCCAGGTCGATGCGCCGGGTTTGTTCGAGGCCGCGCAAGCCGTCGGGCAGGGTGCTGATCTGGTCCCACGGGGTGATCCCGCGTTGGGCCATGCGCACGTATTCGTCCATGCCGGCGGCCAGTTCGTCCTCGCGGTTGGGCAAGGTGCCAGGGTCATGCGGGAAAATCTTCGGTCCGTCGACATCCGCCAGGCGGTTCAGGCGCGGGTCGTTATTGGCGCGTAAGAAGTCATCGAAGGCCCACGCGGACAGTTCCCACAACTCATCGTGCAGGAATTCCTTGGACACCAGGCCACGGGTAAACACCGTCGGCGCGCCGGGACGGTCGCCTTCGCAGTTGGACACCAGCGGGAAATCCACCTCGATGACTTCGGCCCCGGCGGCTTCGAGGGCCTGGCGGGCGGCTTGCCACAGGGCGATGACACTGGCGCGGGTGATGATTTTTTGCCCGGTCGGGCCACCGATGCCGGGTTTCTCACTGGTGCCGGCGTCGGGGTCGGCGTTGATGTACATGCGCGGTACGCCAAAGCGTTTGCCCGCGAGGGACTCGGCGGTCGCGGTCAGTTCAGCGTAAGAAACCGGGCGCACCGAGGCGACGCTGGGGATCGGCACCCAAGGCTGTAGGCGCCACAGGTCGCCACGGGTGTCCGGGTCTTCGGCGACCACCACGTCGAGTACTTCCAGCAGGTCGGCCATGGTGCGTGCATAAGGCACCACCACGTCCATGGTTGGAGTCAGTGGCCAGTTGCCGCGCACCGAAATCACCCCACGGGACGGGGTGTAGGCACACAGGCCATTGTTCGACGCCGGGCCACGCCCGCTCGACCAGGTTTCTTCCGCCAGGCCGAATGCCGCGAAGCTCGCGGCGGTCGCGGTGCCGGCGCCGTTGGACGAACCGGAGGCAAACGGTGCCGTCAGGTAGGCGGCGTTATACGGGCTTTCCGCGCGGCCATACACGCCACGCTGCATGCCGCCATTGGCCATCGGCGGCATGTTGGTCTTGCCCAG
>NZ_JAKNRV010000443.1:0-3680 GCF_023072625.1 Pseudomonas emilianonis | reverse complement strand
GCCACCAGCCGCGCCAGCAACGCATCGCCCCAGGCGCCTTCGGGCACCAGCAAGCGACGGGCACAGGTGCAGCGCTGGCCGGCCGAGATAAACGCCGATTGAATGATGGTGTACACCGCCGCATCCACGTCGGCCACTTCATCCACCACCAGCGGGTTGTTGCCGCCCATTTCCAGGGCGAGGATCTTGTCCGGGCGCCCGGAGAACTGCTGGTGCAGGTGGTTGCCGGTGCGGCTGGAGCCGGTGAAGAACAAACCGTCGATCCCCGGGTTGGCCGCCAGGGCGATCCCGGTTTCCCGCGCACCTTGCAGCAGGTTCAACACGCCCGCCGGCAGGCCCGCTTCGATCCAGCATTGCACGGTCAACTCGGCGACTTTCGGGGTCAGCTCGCTCGGCTTGAACAACACGGTATTGCCCGCCAGCAACGCCGGGACGATATGGCCGTTAGGCAGGTGACCGGGGAAGTTGTAGGGGCCAAACACCGCCACCACACCGTGGGGCTTGTGGCGCAACACAGCGGTGGCGTCGCCCAGCGGGCCGCTCTTCTCGCCGGTACGCTCGTGGTAGCTTTGCACCGAGATCGCGATCTTGTTGGCCATGCTGGTGACTTCGGTGGCCGATTCCCACAGTGGCTTGCCGGTTTCTTCACCGATGCAGCGGGCGATTTCATCGGCGCGTTTTTTCAAGGCAGTGGCGAAGGCTTCGAGCACGGCGATGCGCTCTTCCAGCGAACGCCGGGCCCACGCCGGAAACGCCTGGCGCGCGGCCTGCACGGCGGATTCGACCTGCTCGGCGCTGGCGCCCTTACCGGCCCACAGCACGTGCTGGGTCACCGGGTTGCGCGACTCGAACAGTTCACCCTGGCCAGCCAGCCAGCTACCTGCGATATACAGCGAATTCATTATTTCGACTCCCGAGCAGCGGACAACGGTACGGCACGCACTTGATCGCCCACCACCAGTTGCAGGCGTTTGGCGGTCAATGGATCGACCACCAGCGTGCCTGCCGCCAGGCGAGCCGGTGCGGCGGTGATGCGGCACTCTTCGCGCTTGCGGTTATGGATCAGGAACGGCGTGGCGTCGTCCCCCGGCGTGCCGATGGCGAGTACCAGCGACTGGCTGTCGCGCACCGCACGAATCTTGCTGGTCTCACATTCCACCGCCGGGCCGGCGTCGAAAATGTCGACATAGCCCTGGTAGCTGAACCCTTCGCTCTTGAGCATGCTCAGCGCCGGCTCGGTGTCCGGGTGGACCTTGCCGATCACGTTGCGCGCATCCTCGGACAGGAAGCAGCTATACAGCGGAAATTTCGGCATCAGCTCGGCGATAAAGGCTTTGTTGCCCACGCCGGTGAGGTAGTCGGCTTGGCTGAATTCCATCTTGAAAAAGTGTCGGCCCAGGCTTTCCCAGAACGGCGAACGCCCGGCTTCGTTGGACACACCGCGCATCTCGGCGATGATCTTGTTGCCGAACAACTGCGGGAACTCCGCGATAAACAGCAAGCGCGCCTTGGCCAGCATGCGGCCGTTGAGGCCGTTGCGGTAATCGGCGTGCAGGAACAGCGAGCACAGTTCGGAGTTGCCGGTGAGGTCATTGGCCAGGAACAGCGTCGGGATCTCGCGGTAGATATTCAGCTCCTGGGAGGCGCTGACGGTCAGGCCGACCCGGAAGTTGTACCAGGGCTCGCGCAGACCGACGGCGCCAGCGATGGCGGAAATGCCCACCACTTGGCCTTCGTCGTTTTCCAGCACGAACAGGTAGTCGGCATCCCCGCGCCCGGCTTCGCCGCGGAAGGTTTTTTCCGCCCAGCCAACCCGATGGGCCAGGCGCTCTTCGTTGGCTGGCAAGGTGGTCAGGCCGGTGCCGGTGCTGCGCGCCAGATCAATCAGGGCAGGTAAATCGCTGCTGCGTACGGGACGAACGATCATGCTATCTCCTCAGACGGGCCGCCCGTTCAGGCCACCCGCAAAACTCTGCTTTAAACCGCAACCAAACGCACGCTGGCGCCTTCACCGACGCCCAGGGCTTCGGCCGCTTCCAGGTCCAGGATCACCGGTTTACCGGGCGCGTAGTCCAGCTCCAGCATCACCGCGCGGTAATCCTGCAACTGCGCGTTACTCACCAGGTACTGGCGGCCGACACCCTTGACCCGCTCGCCGATCTTCACTGGCACCACGCGGCTCTGGGCGATCGAGCGAATGCCCGAGATCCGTGCGTGCAGCGTCGGGCCGCCGTCGAAGATGTCGATGTAGTGATCGGTCTCGAAGCCTTCGCGCATGAGGATGTCGAAGGTGATCTGCGCACGCGGATGCACCTGGCCCATCGCTTCCTGGGCTTCATCCGGCAGCAGCGGCACATAGATCGGGTAGTGCGGCATCAGCTCGGCGAGGAACGTGCGGCTTTTCAGCCCGCACAGGCGCTCGGCGGCGGCGTAGTTGAGGTCGAAGAAGTTGCGCCCGATGGCGTCCCAGAACGGCGAATCACCGTGCTCGTCGCTGTAGCCGACAATTTCGGTCACCACCGAGTCGGCAAAGCGCTCGGGGTGGCTGGCAACGAACAACAGGCGCCCACGGGAATTGAGTTCCGACCACGGCGAACCGACCAGCGCAGGCTTCACGTAGAAGCTGGTGAGCAGGCTGTTACCGGTGAGGTCGTGGCACTGGGAAAGCACGTGGATCTTGTTGTGGATCTTCAACTCGCGGGAGGCGTGGACGAAGGTCTCGTTGCGGAAGCTGTAGAACGGCTCCGAGTAGCCGGCCGAGGCGACGATGGCCGAGCAGCCTGCGAGCTTGCCGGTCTCGGTGTCTTCGAGCACGAAGAAATAGCTTTCTTCACCGTTGAAACTGACCTCGGCGGCGAAGGACGCTTCGCTCGCGGCGATCTTGTCACTCAGGCGTTCCACATCATCCGGCAAGGAGGTGACACCAATCGGGCTGTCCGCAGCCAGACGCTGTACCTCGCCCAGATCAGCCATTTGCGCGGGGCGCATCACCAGCATGGTGTCACTCCTTAACTCGAAAAACTCATAGGAAAAAGTACCGGATAGGTCAGGAACAACACAGTTCCCAATGTGGGAGGGGCGGTGCGACGATTCGACTTGCCCCCGATAGCGGTGTATCAGTCACCAGATGTATCAACTGACAGACTGCTATCGGGGGCAAGCCCCCTCCCACATTTGACCCAGTCCGACAGATAAATGTGTATCAGGCTTGCGTCAGCGTTTTTACCGCACGTTCGAAGCGGTCCAGGCCTTCATTGATGTCCGCATCCTCTACCACCAGGCTCGGCGCGAAACGCACCACGTCGGGGCCGGCTTGCAGGATCATCAGGTTTTCTTTCTCGGCCGCGTTGAACACGTCCTTGGCCTTGCCTTTCCAGGCGTCGCTCAGCACGCAACCGAGCAGCAGGCCCAGGCCACGCACTTCGCTGAAGATCCCGTATTGTTTGCCGATCTGTTCCAGGCGGGCCTTGAACAGGTCGTGCTTGGCGTTGACGCCGGCCAGCACTTCAGGCGTGTTGATCACGTCGAACACCGCCCCCGCCACCGCGCACGCCAGCGGGTTGCCGCCGTAGGTGGTGCCGTGGGTGCCGACCACCAGAAACAACTGAAGCGCGAAATCCTAGCATGAAACTTTTCATAAGCGAAATCGCACAACATTCGACTCAATATAAGTCGATTAC